>JALYLU010000288.1:0-4049 GCA_030774075.1 Actinomycetota bacterium
GAGCGAAGTTGTTCGGCACCGACTATTGGGCGGTCGAGGTCGAGGGATCACCCAATGATCCACCGCGATTGCGCGATACGCCGGTCGGGTGGGTTGTCTACAACGTCGACGCGCACACGGGCGATCTGAAAGGTGCAAGCGCCGGGCCGCCCGGCTCAACGCCCTCGGACTGGAACTCTCTACCCAATCGCACGAGCACCTGCTGATCTTGCGCCAGAACTGCCGATGCCCGCTCGCATAACCGCCCCCCGAGCGGGCATTCTGTGCGCGTCTCGTTCGCGATCAGTCCTCGCGGTTGTGCTGGCCTCGGCTGCCGATGTTGAATGCTCTCCGACGATCTGTGACGGATCGACCAGCGGGGGGTCGAGGATGCGGCGGCTAGTACCGGTACTGCTGACAGTTGTGGTCGTGATGTCGGCGTCGAACGCGCTGGCGAGTACGAGCGGCGCCGCGAGCGCGACGGGCACGGCAGCCAGTTACATCGTCGTGTTCAAGAAGACTGTGACCAATCCGGGTGCCGTGGCGCCTGCGCAGGGACGGGCGCACGGGTTCCAAGCCCGGTTCGTGTACAGCCATGCCTTGAAGGGCTATGCAGCTTCGCTTTCTCCTGCCGAAGTATCGACGATCGCAGCGGACCCGAATGTCTCGTACGTCGTCCCGGATGCGCCGGTTCACGCCGCGGCGTTTCCCTGTGCCGCCCCACTGATCTCCCAGCAGTGTCTGCCGAACTGGGCGCCTCGGATCGACGCGCAACAGAGCAGCACACGGTCCGACGACGGAACCGGAACCGTCAACATCAACGTCGCCGTCGTCGACAGCGGCATCGACGTCACGCACCCCGACCTCAACGTCGTGGGCGGAGTCAACTGCTCGAACGGACACAGCTTCGCCGATGCCTTCGGTCACGGCACCGCAGTGGCGGGCATTATCGGCGCCAAAGACAACACTTTCGGTGTTGTCGGCGTGGCTCCCGGCGCAAACCTGTGGTCTGTGCGGGTCCTCAACAATAAGAACACTGGAAGCGAATCGTCGATCCTCTGCGGCATCGACTGGGTGACCGGCACCCGCACCGACACCGACCCCGCGAACGACATCGCGGTCGCCAACATGAGCCTCGGGGGGAACGGCAAGGGGGACGACGGCAACTGTGGATTCACGAGGCAGGACACGATGCACAAGGCGATCTGCGCCTCCGTCGCCGCAGGCGTGACCTACGTCGTTGCTGCCGGGAACGACGCGGCCGACTTCCGTAACACCCGCCCCGCCGCCTACCACGAGGTTCTCACTGCCACGGCGATGGACGACACTGATGGCACGCCGGGTGGGCTGACGCCGCCATCGCCGTCCGGGTGCGGCCAGCACACCGGCGATGATGTGTTCGCCTCCTTCAGCGACTTCGCCACGCTCCCGGCCGATCTGGCGCACACCGTCGCCGCGCCCGGTGTCTGCGACCTCACGACCGCCCGATTGGCTGCCTGCGCGACTTCCGCTAACCCGCAGCCGACGCAGTGCTACACGACCGGAACCGGTACCAGCTTCGCGAGCCCTGCCGTCGCCGGGACCGTCGCGCTCTGCATCGCCAACGGTCCGTGCGCCGGACTCACCCCCGCGCAGATCGTCCAGAAGATCGTCGCCGACGCGCAGGCGTACAACACCAAGAATTCGGGATACGGGTTTGTCGGCGACCCGATCCGGCCGGTCACCGGCAAGTACTACGGCTACCTCATACACGCAGGCAGCTACTGACCGAACGACGCAACGGCGCGCCACGGACATCGCGCAGCGACCGCGCCAGAACTGCCGATCGGTACTCGCCGAGATGACGCCTGATCGGGCAATATGCGCTCGTGTATCCCGATCGAGACCTCGCGTCCGATGCGAGGGGCCCGACACTGCGGACTCAACGCCTCGTGTTGCGGCGTTGGCGCGCCGAAGACCTAGCACCCTTTGCCGAACTCAACGCCGATCCCGACGTAATGGCGCACATGCAGAAGACCATGAGCCGAGAGGAGAGCGACGCATTCGTGGCGCGCATCGAGGAGGAGTTCGACGACTGCGGTTTCGGTCTGTGGGCCGTAGAGGCGCCGAACCACTCGCCGTTCATTGGCTTTGTCGGGTTGCACCGAGTGCCGTTTGACGCTCCCTTCACGCCTGCGGTCGAAGTCGGATGGCGCCTAGCCCGCGAGCACTGGGGCTATGGATTCGTGACCGAGGCGGCTCGTAGTGCGGTTCGCTACGGACTCGAAGAGGTCGGTCTTGACGAGATCGTTTCCTTCACCACCCCAGACAACGTCCGGTCGTGGAAGGTAATGGAACGCCTCGGCATGATTCGTGATCCGGCGTCGGACTTCGAGCACCCCAACGTTCCAACGGGACACTGGCTCCGTCCCCATATCTTCTACAGATTTCCGCCTGCGGCCCCGTCGCCGTAGCGCCCGATCTGCCGATCGGTGCCTTCAGCGTGGCGCTTTCGTATCAGCCGGGCGTATGCGTCGCAGCGCGAGGCCAGACACGCTGACAGCGGCGCCTGCGATCAGGAGTCGCATTCCCCATCTCTGCCCAGGGCTCGGTGCGTCCTGGAAGCTCCCCGTCTTCGCCGATGTGTCAGACCACGCAAGAGCCACTGCTGCGCAAAGCTGGACGACCGCAGCAGTCTGCAGCGAGAGGAACCGCTGAGTAGCGGCGACCACGACGCTGACCGCGATCAAGATCAGCGCGGATGCAAACAGCCAGCGCCGCTCGCTCGGGTTGTCGATGTCTGGGACGGCTGTCGTCCAGGGCGCGACGGCCCCCCAAGCGACCATCGTCGAGGCGAAGAGCATCATCGAGAGCGAGAGCCAGCGGCGAGACCGCATGCACACTCCGACGACGCCTATGGAACATGAGTTCCCGCGGGCGATCCGATCTGCATTGCGGCGCTCGGGGCGTCGCGCCATAACTGCCGATCTGGGCGGCTCCCGAGGACGACAAACTCGGCCGCAGATGAAGGTGTGTATTGACTTCGATGGATCGATCGATGCTCCCCTCCCCCGTCCCCGGGGGCTGGTCATAAGCGTCCCAGAGCGGGCAATGTGCGCTGCCTCTTGCCTGTTGACCTGGCCGCGGGACCGGCGTCGAGGGGATCCCACGTCGGACGTTCCAGATTGCTCAGACACAAGTTTTCTTGGTGACCCCAATCCTTTTGGGTGTCTGTGGTGTGTCATGGGTGAGTGGGCGATGGCCGAGTGAGGGACGCGCCTGAGGGCTTCGAGTCGATGTATCGCGGCGAATACTCCCGCCTGGCGCGTGGGCTCGTGTCGTTCGGTGATGGGGTGGAAGAGGCATTGCAGGAGGCGTTCGTGAAGGCGCTGGTTCGATGGGCGCACGTCGCCACGTTGGATGATCCGGCTGGTTGGGTGCGCCGGGTTGCGGTGCGACGACTTTTGAATGTTCGGCGCTCCCGGTCGCGTGAAGCGGCCGCGACTGCCCGACTAGGACGCGCCACGATCGATCCTGCCGACGTTCGTCTGATCGATGTTTCGAAAGCGGTGGGCGGACTGTCGCCGCAGCAACGGATCGCGGTTGGCTTGCGTTACGGAGGCGGATATCCGATCGGCGACGTGGCCGCGGCGATGGGCTTGTCGGAAGGAGCCGTGAAGTACCACCTTCACATTGCCCGAGAACGGCTCCGTGTCCTGTTAACGGAGGACCGTGATGGATGACGACAATCCGCTCGACGACCCGCTCGACGACGCACTCACAGACCTCCTCGGCTCTCAGCCCGCCACGATCGCGGACGAAGACCGCATGTACCGACACGTTGTCGACCGCGCCTATGGCCGTATCTTGCGTCGTCGACTCGCCCGAGCCGCGCTCGCGACGGTGATCGTTGCCACGATCGCGACGACTGCGGCGATCGCAACTGCGCACCACACGACTGAAGTGCAGGTGCGGACACCGTCACCGTGGAGCCTCGGCACCCCGCAGCCGTCCTTCAAGTGCCCGACCACGGGTGTCGCGCCCAACGGAAAGACATCGGTTTTTTTTTATTTATATGCACAGGGCCTATG
>JALYLU010000288.1:4059-6666 GCA_030774075.1 Actinomycetota bacterium
GTCGATCCACAGGGCCTCTCCGCGAACCAGGCGTTCGCGAAGACGCCCGACTACGTCGCCGTCGGCGGCCACGATGTGGTGTTCGGATACGTCAACAAGGCCGACATGTACGGTCCCAATACACAGTTATTGCCGGTCTACGCGTGTGACCTCAAAACCGTCGTCGGCCACCTCGTCAGCGGAACGGGCTTCGTCCCACTCCCGGGAACGCCGCTACCCTCGGTACCACCAGTGACGCGCGGCCTACTCGGCGTCGCGATCACGGGCCCGGGACCAGTCGTAACCCAGGTCTGGGGGCCTGCTGCTCGCGCCGGACTCACCGCGGGCGACGTGATCGTCTCGATCGACAACACGATGACGGCATCCGCGTCCGCGCTTGGCGCTGCCCTCGCGCACTCGCGGCCAGGCGACAAGGTCCGCATCTCCTGGAAGGACACTCGCGGCCAAGAACACACTGCCACAGTCCAACTTGCCGCTCCGCCCGCAAGATAGGAAGGCCCGGCTTCCGACTCCATATCTGCGTTCGGCGCTCGCAGATGCGCTCCCGATCGGGCATTCTGTGCGCGCTCATCACCGCCGGTTGGAGTGCCGATGGAAGACTGTGGGCAACGACCGCCACCGCGAGAAGCCGGGATCGGGAGACCTTTGGCATGAGTTGGCTTCCACCACGATCGTTTGCCGCACGGGCTGAGTGGTCGAGAACGCATCCTTGGCTCGCGGGCTGCTACTTCGGATTTGTCATGTCCGCCTTGTCCGCCTTGGTGTTCGCGGTTCGAGGTGCACCGTGGTTCGGCCTCACCTTCGGCCTCGTCATGGGACCTCTCACTGCGCTGCTGTTTGCGATTCTCGCGAAGCGTCGATTCGGCGAGAGAGCCGATGCCGACGAACAGCCGCCGCCAACACTTCGGCGTATGTGGAGCCGAGCCTCTGACCGCTTCCTCGGCGGGATGATGACCCTCGGAGTGTTGGGTGGGATGGGGTCGATCATCGCGCTTGCACTGCCGGGCAGATCGACAATGGACGTCGTAGGACTTGTCGCTGGTGCATGGCTGGCAACGAGCACGCGTGCGGAGCGCAAACTGCGGCAAGGTCCGGCCCGACCCAGCAGCGCATAACTGATCGGTACTCGCCGCTCGGCGCGAGATCGGGCATCATGCGCTCCTTGGCTGCACCGCGGATCGGTTATTGGATTCCTGGGATCGTCGGCGGACCGGTGCTTGTCGCTAATAGCGAGAGTGCCGCGATCGTCGTGTCCCACCTTGAAGTGTTTCCCGACGGCATCGAGATGCCTATCGCTGTTTACGTGCGCGAGCCCGAGGCGTTCGAGGAGCAGGTGAGCGATCGCGAACCTGATCGACGATGGGTGATGCGAACTCGTCCGTGGCGACTCGACTTCTTTGCCCGATTCGGGATCGCATTCACGGTCGACTTCCCAGACGGCACCCGTCTATCGGTCGACGAGCCGTATGTGCCCACTCCCGAGCCAAGCAAGCCGCCGCGGGACGCTGCTCGGGCAGGGATCGATCGCGGCAGTGGTTTCGGCAACGGCGGCCATCATCAAACACATCTATTCCTCTGGCCGCTACCTGGCCCGGGTGTACTCCGACTGACGTGCGCGTGGCCCGATCAACAGATCGTCGAGACGGCCGCTGACCTCGACGGAGCGACAATCAACCAAGCAGCTGCGCGCTCGACCTCCGCCTGGCGCGACGACGTCCGTCGCCTGGAGTTGTAAGCGGACCGACCGCACCGGTCATGCAGCACCTACGCGTGGCAGCGCCATACGTGCCATCGATCGGGCACTGCGTTCAGTGGCGCCAGGGAAGCGCGGCATGATGTAGGAGATGACAGATGTGCTGACCGCGCGCGTTGTCGACGACCGCGTCTACGGCCTGACGCTGCTTGCTTTTCAGGTCAACGGCGACTCGCTCGTCGATCTTGTCACGGCCGCGGGCGCACCCGATCAGGGCTGGATGTATCCACCGGTTTGGCTGGTCGACGGCGAGCACTTCTTCGGAGGTGAGGACGAATGGGAGCACGACTCGTTCGAGGACGGAAGAGTTCCGATTCTCTCGTGCGGTTGTAGCTTCCCGGGGTGCGACGCGGTAGTCGTTCACATCACGCGTATGCCTGGAGCCGTCGCGTGGAGCGACTTCGAGGTGTACCGGGCGGAGAAGGCGCTGGCGATCGGTCCGTTCACCTTCGATGCCGTGGAGTACGAACAAGCACTACGCCGTCGGTAACAGGCCACCCGCGGACTCGTCTCCGCGCCATATCCGCAGCCGATAGGCACTCGTCAGGTCGATCGGGACTGCGCACGGCCCGTTCGCTCGGCCCATCGCTGGATCTGCGACTGAAGCCACAGCCGCGGCCGTCCCGGGCCCAGGTCGACGACAGGGCGGGGCATATCCGCATACCGTCGCTGGTAGGTGCTCACGCTGTTCGGGTGGCTGAGCCCGAGTAGCTCCGCAACGCCGTGCGCGTCGATGAGATCCTCGGTATTCACCCTCGGAGCCACCCGGCGAGTCTAAGGGCGTTGACAACGCGTGGTAGGGACGTGCTAGTGTCTACACCGTAAGACAATGAGTGGCCCCGGCGGTGTTCACG
>JALYLU010000289.1 GCA_030774075.1 Actinomycetota bacterium
ATCCGAGGGTGCACCGACGTGTTCATGCCGTCGCGATCGCGCGCGCCCACGCGTAGTCCGCCTTCCCCGCCGCGGTGCGCACGACGACGTCGACGAAGTGGGTCGCGCGCGGCACCTTGTAACCGGCGAGGTGCGCGCGGCAGTGCTGCTGGAGCGCCGCGAGATCGGGCGCCGGCGTACCCGGCACCGGCGCGACGACCGCGACCACCCGTTGACCGAACTGCGGGTCGGGCGCGCCGACGACGACTGCGTCGGCGACATCCGGATAACTCTTCAAGACCGCTTCGACCTCCTCGGGATACACCTTCTCGCCGCCGGTGTTGATACACAACGAACCGCGTCCGAGGAGGTGCACGGTCCCGTCGGCGTCGATGGTCGCCATGTCGCCGGGCAGCGACCAACGAACGCCGTCGATCTCGACGAACGTGCGGGCGCTGCGGTCGGGGTCGTTGTAATAGCCGAGGGGCACGCGGCCGCGCGTCGCGAGCCGCCCGACGACCGCTGAGCCCCGTGGCAGAGGTCGGAGGTCGTCGTCGACCACGATGGTCTCGGCTTTCGCCACGAATGTGAGTGAACGGCTCGGCGCGGCGCCGCCCGCGCGCGTCGTGACGGCCACGGCCTGCGCGGGCGACTCGGACGAACCGATGCCTTCGACGATCGCCAGCACTGACGGGAGCTCGGCCATGAGCGCTTCCTTGGTGTCACCGGAGAGGATGCTCCCGCCCGAACCGAGCAAGCGCAGCGACGACGTGTCCCAGCGCTCGCGATGCTCGGCGAGCGTCGCGAGCAGCGGGCGCGCGCTCGCGTCTCCCACGAGGTTCATCGCGTTCACGCGCTCGCGTTCGACGAGATCGAGCACGTGTTCCATGTCGACGTGGAGCCGGTCGTACAGCACGACCTTGCCGCCGCCGAGCAACGTTCCGATCGCCGACCACTGCCCGCTCGCGTGCATGAGCGGGCCGAGCGCGAGCGAGACGAATTGTGGCGGCCCGGGGTCGCCCTCGGGCAGGAACGGCCGCAGGCGCTGCGCGGGATTGTCGATCACGGACGCCGTGATGTCGTCGGGTCGTCGGATCGGCGGACCACCGGGATTCCCACCTCCCATCGCGCCGAAGAAGATGTCCTCGTGGCGCCAGAGGACGCCCTTGGGCATGCCGGTCGTGCCGCCGGTGTAGAGCACGTAGTGGTCGTCCGAGGAGCGGGGACCGAGATCGCGCGCCGCCGACGCGGCTTCGAGGTCGACGGCGAACGACCCGTCCTCGATGCCGAGCACGAAGCGGACGTCGGGACAACGCGCGGCGACGCGCGCGGCGCACTCGCGCACGCCGGCATCGTGCACGATCCCGACCGCGTCGGCGTCGGCGAGCAGGTACTCGAGCTCGTCGTCGACGTAGCGGTAGTTCACGTTGATCGGAACCGCGCGCAACTTGTAACAGGCGAACATCGCCTCGAGATGTTCGATCGAGTTGTACAAGTAGAGCGCGACGTGCATGCCGGGGCCCGCGCCCCGTTCTGCGAGCACGTGCGCGAGCCGGGTCGATCGTTCGTCGAGCTGCGCATAGGTGCGCCGCTCGGCGCCGCAGACCGCGGCGTCGCGCTCGGCGACGGCGTCGGCCACCCGCTCGAACAGATCCGCGAGATTGAACTGCAACGCTGCCCCTCGACTCGCCGCTACAGTCCGATTCTGACATGACCGACCTCCAATCCTTGCTCGTCCGGCCGGACGGCTTCGTGCCCAAGGAGCGCTACACCACTCGCGACTTTTCCGAGCTCGAGCAGGCGCGGCTGTGGCCGCGGGTGTGGCAGATCGCGTGCCGGGAGGAGCAGGTCGCCGGAGCCGGCGACTTCGTCGAGTACGCGATCGGCGACGAGGGTGTCGCGATCGTCCGGGCCGAGACTGGTGCACTGCACGCGTTCTACAACACGTGCTTGCATCGAGGCCGTCGACTCGCGGAGGGCTGCGGTTCGTTCGCCGACGGTGCGATCACGTGCCCCTTTCACGGTTGGTGCTATGCGCTCGACGGCCGTCTCGTCGATGTTCCCGATCGCGAGGATTTCGCCGGCTTGCCCGACGACCTCGCGCTCGCACCGGTGCGGGTCGAGACGTGGGGCGGCTTCGTGTTCGTCAATCTCGACCCCGACGCGGAACCGTTGCTCGACTATCTCGATCCTCTGCCGACGCTGCTCGGTCCGTACCACCTCGAGCAGATGCGTCTGCACGCGTCGTTGAGCACGATCATCGACGCGAACTGGAAGGCGGTCGTCGACGCGTTCAACGAGGGCTATCACGTGCAAGGACTGCACCGGCAGATCCTGCCGTGGACCGACGACGTCAGTATCGAATACGAGCGGCTCGGCCGGCACGCCCATTACGGGCGTCTTCCCGGCGCGCGCCGCCAGCTCCGGCCCAGTCCACGACTGCACCTCGGTCCCGACGAGTACGACGAGGGCGAGATCCTCGCGAACCTCGTCTCCGGGCTCGGAGGCGCGTTCCTGGGCGAGGAGAGCGCTGCGATCGAAGCGCTGCGCGCGGTCGGACCACCCCCGGGTTCGACGTTGCTCGAGGCGTACCAGGCGCGCCGCATGGAGCTGCTCGAAGCGCGCGGCTTCGACGTCTCGGGACTGTCACCCGACCTCATGACGAGCGCGGACGACGTGTTCTGGTTCCCGAACGTCGTCGGGCCGATCTATCCCGGCAGCGCGATCCTCTTTCGGGTGCGGCCGCTCGGACGCGATCCAAATCGTTCGATCAAGGACACCTGGGTGCTCGAGTGGCGCGCACCGGACACGGTCGACGAGCGCCGTGTGCAGCCGAAGTTCTTCGAGAACTGGCGCGAGCGGAGCTGGGGCGAGATAACCGAACAGGACTACGAGAATCTCGGGAACGTGCAGCAGGGGATGCGCTCCGCGGGATGGAAGGGACCGCGCCTGAACCCTCGCCAGGAGGGCAACATCTTGCACATGCACCGTGTGATCGACGACTACCTCACGGCTGTGGGCGGCGATGGCTGATCAACATCCCGCGGGCCGCAGCAACCGCGATGTCGCACGCGTCGGCGCGGGGCTTGCATTGCTCGCGCTCCTCATCGTGTTCGTGGTGAAGAACACCAACGAGGTCAGGGTGAGCTTCGTGTTCTTCGACCACGAGACGCGCATGATCTACGTGCTGATCGTGACCGCGCTCGTCGGCGTCGTGCTAGACCGGCTCTGGCAGCGCCACCGCCGGCACTGAGCGCGCATCACCAGCTGCCGCCGCCACCGCCGCCTCCACCGCCGCCCGAGAAGCCGCCGCCGAACCCACTTCCACTCGACGACGACGGCTGGCTCGCGTACAGGGTGCCGGTTGCGACCGTGCCGAAGTGGTTGATCGAGCTCGCGAGCAAGATCGCGTTGAAGGGCGCGTTGCCGCGGTACCAGCCGGCCTCGAGTTGCTGTGCGTCGAGCTGGGCGAAGACCCGAGCCCATTTGTCGGTGCAGCCGAACACGATCGCGTACGGCAGATATTGCGAGAAGATCTGGTGTTGTTCGGCGAACTTCTCGCGCAGGCCCTGGTCACCTTCGTCGAACAGGCGCCGGAAGCCGCGCACGCGTGAGAACATCGCGCTGCCCTTGCCCGTGCGCGACGGCATGTGACTCGCGACCGCGAGCAGCGTTATGGCTCCGAGCACGAAACCCACGGGAACCAGCCCGAACGACCAGCGCAGCGCGACGATCACGGTCGCCGCGACCGCGATAACGAGGACCGCGAGGGCAATGAGGACCCAGCGCCGGCGGGTGCGGTCCGGACGAATGCGATACCAACCCTGGGCGACGACGTCGTCGTACATCGCGTCTTGGATCTGCGCCAGCTCGGCGCGGAACTTGTACTTGAGATCGGAGAGCTTGACCTCCGGACCCGCGCCGAAGAGCGCGTTCATCAGGGCCGTCTCGTACGGAAGCAGTGTGCCCTTACCGGCGACCTGCGTGGCGGTGAGCTCGTAGTCGCCGTCGAGGTCGGCGATCGTGAGCCAACCACGCACGGCGAGATCGACGATCGTCGCGGTGACGTCGACGAGATTCGCGTGTTCGTCGACGAGCGTGCCGACCTGGCCGGGCAACACGCCGTTCGGCGGTACGAACTCGACCGGTCCCGCGTCGCGCCCGATGCCGACCGGTTCCTCCGCCCCGCTCTCGTTGCCGAACGCGGCGTCGACGGCCGAGCCCGCGTAACGGCGGTCGCGGCCGCGCCGCCACGCGAGCCAGAGGACCGAGCCCATCGTCAGCAGCGCAACGACGATCGCGGGAAAGAGTGTGTTCGCGCGTACGTCGAACGCGTCGGCCAAAGTGCGTCGGCGTTCGAGAATCGGTTGCGGGTCGGGCACGATCGATCCCGAAGGGACGCCGACAACGATCGTGAGGCCGGTGCCCGGCCCGAGATCGGTTTGCGAGAACGTGGCCGAATTGCCCCGCGCTGACGCCCCCGCGCACGCCAGCCGGCTGCCCGGCGCGCCCGCGGAACAAGCAACGTTCGAGATCGGCGCCGGGCCGATGACCGTCACGCTCGCGCGGTCGATCGCCACCGGCCACTGGTTCCCGATCGCGTCCCAGTAGAGCTCTTGGTGGTCGGCGAAGGTACGAGCGGCACCTTCGATGCTGTATCTGATCGTGTAGGTGTGGACCCCGGTGACCGTGACGTTCGGGTCGCCGATACGAACGTGCAGATAGCGCCGAATGTGGCTCACGGCCACACGCGTGGGATTGTTGTCGGCTTGCGCGGTCACACCGCTGATGCGGTAGCGGCGGTCGTGGTGCGCGTCGTAGGTCTCGCTCTCGACGAGGTCGCGGAAGATGCCGTGATGCGACGACGCGCCGAAGTCGTACGTGATTTGCTCGTTTACCGCCAGGATGCCGTCGGCTCGGAGCTGCATCCCGACCTTGTAGTCGGCGATGTGCTCACCGACCGACTGCGCGGGCGCGCGCGATGCGAGCGCGACGATCGACGTCGCGCCGGCCCCGAGCGCAAGGCCGGCCACCGTCGCGATCCGTAGGAGTCGTCTCATTGTTCTGACATGATCGCTTCGTACTCGCCGGCCGGGTCGCGGTGCGGCGTTCCGGAGACGTCGACGACGACCCGGTCGAACTCGACGTTCGCGTGGAACGGCGCCTCGTAGCCCTCGCCGATCGGCGGTCCGACCTCGTACCCGCACGTCAATCCGCCGCCGGTGTAGGAGAACGTCATCGGCGTGAAATGCGGGATGTCGCCCGCGCCGACGACGTGACCGTCGAGGAGCAACTCTCCTCGCCCGGTGAACTCTGCCGTCTTGGTGAAGACGAACGAGACGCGGTGCGCGCCCGGCGCGACGATGGCCTCGCTTTCGACCACGTCGCGCCGGGCGCCGTAGAGGTTGTGCACGTAGCGGAGCCGGCCGTCGACCATCTGGAGCGTGAAGCCTCCGAGGACCGAGCCGAGCGCGAGCAGCGTCCCTTCGGGGACGACACCGGTCGGCACCGTGATCGTCGCGGTGATCGTGTGTGCGCGATTGCGCACGTTGACGGCTACGGACTCCGGGACGGGCGCCCCACTCGGGTAGTACACGTAGGTCGTGCGGGACTGCCGTGTCGTCGGCCGCGGGTTCATGATCGCGAACAGCGGACGGTTGTCGAGCGGGAGCACGTCGTTGCGCGCGGCTTCCTCCCACCACAAGGCGACCATGGCCGCGAGCCGTTCGGGCTCGACCGACGCGACGTCGTTCGTCTCCGACGGGTCGGCCACGACGTCGTAGAGCTCCCATACGTCGTCGTCGAAGGGGGCGTCGGGGTCGAGGCCGTCGTCGTACATCGCGCCGAGCGGGTGGAACGTGACCGCCTTCCAACCGCGGTGGTAGATGCCGCGCGAACCGAGCATCTCGAAGTGCTGGGTCTCGTGCGTTTCGCGTGCGTCCACGTTCCGGAGCACCGAGGCGAAGCTGGCCCCGTCGATCGGCGACTGCTCGCGCCCATCGACCTCGGGCGGCGCCTCGATGCCGACGAGTTCGAGGATGGTGGGCAGGACGTCGATGGCGTGGGCGAACTGTCGTCGAGACCCGCCGCGACCGGCCATTCCCGGCGCCGAGACGATGCACGGATCGGCGACGCCGCCTTCGTGCACCTCGCGCTTCCATCGCTTGAACGGCGTATTGCCCGCCATCGTCCAGCCCCACGGGTAGTTGTTGTGCGCAGTCGGGCCGCCGATTTCGTCGATCCGTGCTCGCAGCTCGCGCCGTCCCGCGGGCGCGCCGTTCATGAGGCGACCGTCGTTGATCGAGCCTTTGGGACCGCCCTCGGCACTGGCGCCGTTGTCGGAGACGGCGACGATCACGGTGTTGTCGAGGTCTCCCGTCTGCACGAGGAATGCCAGCAGCCGGGCGATCTGCGCGTCGGTGTACGACAAGTACGCGGCGAAGCACTCCATGAATCGCGCCGCAACCTTCTGGTCGGCCGACTTGAGCTCATCCCACGCGGGTACCCAGTGGGGACGAGGCGACAGCTTCGTGCCCGGCGGCAGGAGACCCGTCGCCGCTTGGCGCGCGAAGGTCTGCTCCCGCCAGACGTCCCAACCGCCGTCGAAGCGGCCGCGGTACTGCTCGATCCAGGCGGCGGGCGCGTGATGGGGCGAGT
>JALYLU010000290.1 GCA_030774075.1 Actinomycetota bacterium
CTCCCACACCGAGCACGACGAGCTCGGCGGCGCGCTTGCTCGCGCCCATTACCGAGCACGGCGCCGCGGCCTTGTCGGTCGAGATGTGGACGAGCCGGCATCCGTACTCGCCCGCGATGCGAGCGAGCGTGTAGGTGCCCAGCACATTTGTTTGCACGGCCTCGACCGCATGGGTCTCGAGAATTGGTACGTGCTTGTGCGCCGCGGCATGGAATACGACCTCGGGACGATGCCGCGCAAAGACTTCTCGAAGCCGCGCCGGGTCGCGAATGTCCGCAAGCACGGCATCGCCCTGGCCGAGCGAAGTCACGGTCTCGAAGAGCAGGCTCTCGTCGCGGTCGAGCAGCACGAGGCGCGCCGGCCCGTACCGCAGCACCTGGCGCGCGATCTCACTGCCGATCGATCCGCCTGCGCCGGTGACGAGCACGACGGCGCCGCTGATGTACTCGGCGATGTCGACCGGGTCGACCGGGGCGTGCTCGCGGCCGAGGAGATCGGCGAGGTCGAGGTCGCGCAGGTTCTTGACGAGCACGTCGCTGAGTGAATGGGCACCCTCCGAGAGGAGCTTGACCTGCGCGTCGGTCTTCAGCGCACGTTCGACGACTTCCCGCATCTGTTCGCGCGAGCTGTTCGGCAGGGCGATCAGGATGCGATCGATGTCCAGCTTCCGGCAGATCTCCTCGAGGTCGTGCGTCACGCCGAGTACCGCGATCCCACGCAGTGAGCGTCCGGTGAGTTGCGCGTCGTCATCGACGAAGCCGACGACGGTCGAGTCGGCAAGGGCACGACCGTTCAACTCGAGGGCGAGCGCCACTCCGAGGTCGCCGGCGCCGACAATGACGGTGCGCAACCGGTTCGAACGGCCGACGCGCTGACGTTCGAGCGCGAACAGCCGCGCCTGGAAGCGAATTCCGCCGCAGCCGACCAGGATCAACAACGCGGCGATCGGCGGTGCACTGAGGAGCGGCAGCGTGACACCCCGCAAGTTCGCGACCCACGCGAGCTCGAAGGTCGCGGCCACCGTTCCCAGCGCGCCCGCCACGAACACGCGCAGTGCCTCATCGACCGAGGCGTAACGCCAGACCGGTCCGTAGAGTCCGACGATCTGATTGACGACGAGCTGCGTGACGACGGGGATCACGAGGTACGGCAGAGATCCGCGGATCCCGAAGGGAATTGCGCCCTCGAACCCCGCGAGCACTGCGACGAGCCACGCAAACGCGACGACGCCGATATCGAGGGCGCGCAAGCTCGTAGTTCCCCGGCCTTGAGCCACGCCGTAGACGGTCCGCGCGAGCGTCTGGTGCGGCGCGGGAACCCGCTTCCGCGTCTGCAATGCCCCATCTCCCCGTTGCCCGATCTCCCGGAGGAGACCCCTCACCCGGTCCCGCGTTTCCCGCCTGCCAAATCCTGGCTCAGGCGTCGGTGAGCGTCAACCCCTCCCACCCAGTATGCCACTCCGAGCGCGCACCGAATGCCCCGGAAATGTGCGAACTGCGAGCAAATCGATCTCAAGAAAGGGATGGACTTCGATCGCCGGTGGCCAGTTCTGTCGGACGCTCTGATCGTTCTGCCACTCCGCGTGGCGGAATGGCCCCACATCTGTGTCCAATGTGTCCAACGGGTCGCCGTCGACAATATGAGCGACTCAAGGGCCCGCCACCGTGGTCGGAGTCGTCCTGGTCGTCGGCGTGGTGCCGGAGTTGGTGCCGCCGTTGACGTTCAGCAGCGGCGTGAGGTTCTGGTCGAACGGCAGGATGATCGTGCTGTTGTTCGGCGAGTTCACGAGCTGCTTCAGCGCCTGGATGTACGTGAACTGGAGGTACTGCGGCGTGAGCTGCGACTGCGAGCAATCGGAGATCGGTTTGGGGATGACGGTCTGCGCCAAGATCCCGTTGCGAGAGACCGTTGCGGCCCTTCCGCCGCACGCCAGGATCTGCTGCGAATCCGCCGTCGCGAGGGCCTGGATGCGCGTGATGTCGGCCGCCTGCTCCGCGGTCGCGAGCTCGAATTTCTGCTGCTCCGCGTTTTGCTGCGACGCCACCTTCGAGTTGACGGCCGTCTGGAGCTGAGTGCTGAGGGCGACCTCGCGGAGCTGGAAGTCCTGGAGCAGCAGACCCCGCGGTTCGATCTTCGCCTTCAGGCACCTGGCGGCGTCGGCCTCGATCGTGCGCCAGTTCGTCGTGGCGGCGGCGATCATCGGATACAGGGTGAATTGGGTGCGGATGCACGATCGGGCCGAGGGCCGAACCACCGCGGACGCATAGCTCGTTCCGATGTTCTTGTACACGATTGTCGCCTGTTTCGGGTCGACCCGGTACAAGACGGTCGCGTTGACGTTCGCGGCCCCGCCGTCGGATCCGAGTACGGAAACGGAGTCGTCGGTGCTGCCCTTGGCGCCCTCTCCGACATTGGATGTCATCGTGTAGTTCTGCACGCGCACCGACATCGAATATGTGGTCGTGAACGGGAGCGTGATGTGGAAGCCGGCGCCGATCGGGTCGCCCGAATGCCCGAGGGTGACGGGAACCGCGACGTTGCCGGGCTGGACGATGTGGATCGAGGTCCACACGAACGCGATGACGACGATCGTGCCGAGGAACACGCCCAGCCGCTTCCACGAACGCGGTCCGAGCGTGCCGTCCGCGTTGCGTGGCCGCGTCAGACCCACCGCGACCAGCGCGGCGCCGATCGCGGTACCCAGCCGATCGCGAAGAAACGCGGTCAGTGAGGGCCCGGTCTTCACGTCCCGATCACGAGGATCCCTGACCATTCCACCGATTGATGCCCGGGTCTGGGGTGCCTGCGGCGGCTTCGACCCGTCCGTCGGCTTCGATTCGTCGTCGCCGTTCGCCTCGACCACCCGTCTGCCCTCCTGGTTTCACGGACCTGCCACCGAGATTCGTGCGATGGTAATGCGCGTCGGTGCTGCGCCTACACGCGTCGATCGGCGCACTCATGGCTGAGAACACCCTGAACGGCTAGTCCTTCGACCAGTGCCGGCGGAATTGCGCGATCTCGCCCTGCGCGTAGAAATGCCGCGCGTACTGGGAGCCGTACGCCTCGTCCAGGAGCCACCCGGGCAGTTGCGCCGCCCCGAGAAACTCGCGGTAGATGGGCGCGAACTGACCGCTGGCCCCGTCGTTGCGGCGGGGGACGACGACGGGCTCGGCCAGTCCGAGGAACGAGGCGAGCACGCTCGGCGCGCACCCGAAGCTCTCCAGGCGGAGGAGCAACAGGCGTACCGCGGGAGTCTCGATGATGCCGTGGCCGACGCTCGGGTCGAACGGTAGGGCGAATGCGTCGACACCCACCGCAGTGCCGAACTCCCGGTCGAACCAGCGCTGCGGCGCCCGCAGCCAGTGCTCCGAGACGAAGCGATCGGTCAGGACCTTCACCGTCGGTGCGTCGGCGAGGGCACCGGACCGACGCGCCGCGTGAAAGTACGCCGACACGGCCTGTGCCACTGGCTCGCGAACAGTGGTGATGACCGCCCACGGCGACGCGGGTGACGGTGGGTGGCGCAGCAGATGGGTCGGATTCCCACAGATGGTGGGCGCCGGGGAAGGGGTTCCTGTCGGAGCCGTCCCCTCGTGACCGTGCGGTCGCCCGTCGCGCCCGATATCGCTGCTCGGCCGCACAAAGGCGCGCGGGCTCCAAGCGGAACACCTGGAACACGGGGCGGGCGGTCGCTTCCTGCGCCGCGTGGGCGATAGCAGTGCTGCCGGTCTTTCCCATCGAAAGGAGGACGATCGGCGACTCTCGTCGCCGCGCCATGCGCCACAGCGCGTATCGCCTCGACAGCGTGTAGCTGCGGCCGAGGAGCGCGTGCGCGGTCGCGCGCGTCCAGCTGCTCGGCGTCCATTCGCTCGGTTGGTCGACCATCAGATGTCTTCGAGTGCCGTCGGGTCGGTCTCCGCGATGTTTTCGTCCTCGAGATAGGCGGAGATGACGTCCGACGCCGCGCCTTCGAATTGAACCTGTCCCCGATCGAGCCAGAGACATTGGGTGGCGAGCGCGCCGACGATTTGGAGACCGTGGGTGACGATGAGGACCGTGCAGTCGCGCGCACAGAGCTCGGCGATCTTCTCCATGCACTTGTGCTTGAAGGCCGCATCGCCGGCGGACAGCGCCTCGTCGACGAGCAGAATTTCCGGATTGAGATGGGCGGCGACGGCAAAGGCGAGCCGGCCGAACATGCCGGACGAGTATGTGCGCATCGGGAAGTCGATCGCGCCGCCGAGGCCCGCAAAGTCCTCCACCAGCCATGCCTGGTCCGCGACCTCGTCGGCGGAGAGCCCGGCCGTGAGCCCCCCGAGGAGGATGTTCTCCCGCCCGGTCAGCTCGCGGTTGAACCCGACGCCGAGCGAGAGCAGCGGAGTGACACGGCCCCAAACGGTCACGCGTCCGAAGGTCGGAGGCAAGATGCCGGCAATCGTCCGGAACAACGTGGTCTTGCCGGCACCGTTTCGCCCGATGACGCCGTAGATCGAGCCCACGGGCACCTCGAAGCTGACCCCGCGGAGGGCTTCGATGAGCATCGTGCGCTTCGACCGATTGCGCAGACTGGCGAGCGTTCCGGCCAAGGTCTGGTGGCGTTCGCGCGTGGCGCGAAAGCTCACCCACAGATCGTCGACGCGAACAGCCGGCGGGACTTCAGAGTCGTACGGCAAAATCGCGTTCCCGGGCGAGAAAGACGACCGCACCGATGACGAAACTCACGACCGCCCAAGCCGCGGCCGCGAAGACATAGCTGCTCGACGGGAACTGGCCCTTGAACACCTGCTCGAGCGCCGCGAAGACCGGGTAGAGAGGATTCCAACGGAGGAAGGCCTTCAACGACGCCGGGATCTCGGCGACCGAGTACAACACCGGCGTTACATACAACCAGAGTCTCGTGATGTAGGGCAGGAAGCCGCCGGTGTCGCGGTAGAAGACCATGAGGGGCGCCAGGATCATCCCGAAACCCAAGTTGAAGACCGTCTGGATGGCGATGAGGAGCGGCAGGTACACGAGTGAGAAGCCGAAGGGCTGTCCGAGGATCGCATGCAGCACGAAATAGACGACGAGGGTCGGAGCGAAATCGAGCAGTGACTTGATGATCGAGACCACAGGGAGCAGGGCTCGCGGAAATGACGCGTTGAGGATGAGGTTGCGTCCCTGGAGCACCGACCTTGCTCCGCTCGTAATCGCGTTGTTCGTGTAGGTGAAGAAGAACACGCCCCACAGGACATGGGAGAGAAGCAGGTTGCGGTCGGCCCCGCTGCCCGCAGACTTGATGACGCTGCGGAACAGAAAGTAGACGGCGGCCGTCAGCAGGGGATCGAGGATCACCCAGAGCTGCCCGAGCGCGGTGTCGAAGTGCTCGGCCTTCAAGTCGGTGCGGGCGAGATGCCACATGAACCGACGGCGCTGGGCGAGCGCGGCCAGATACGGCCGAAGCTCGGGAAGGCCCGTCACGCTCGGCTCGTACACCGTTGCGGTTCGATATGCGGCTGCCATAAAGCCCCGTCGACGTGTTCCGAGCCTGGTTGTTCCGGGCGTGCGCACGCGCGCCCGGCGTGGCGATAGATGGTAGCCAGCGCCGGAGACCTCTCAACCACGATCGGCCCCGCTGATCCGCACCGGTGCGATCGACCGGTCCCAGAACCTCCGCACCGTGTCCCGCGTCGCCTTCGGGCAGTCGGGGAGGGGGCCGCCGTCATGGCAGCATGTCGCGGTTGCGCATCCTGCATCTCGTCACTCGCTCCCAGCGACGCGGCGCCGAGGTCGTCGCACTCGAGCTGGCACGCCAACTCGACGCTCTCGGCCACGATGATCGTGTCGTCGCGCTCGTTTCGGGCTTCGACGGATCGGTCGAACCCGAGCTGCCGCCCCTCCTGTACCGACCCAACGTCGGGATCGCCGCGTCCATGTCGCTGAGGCGCGCCCTTCGCCGCGAGCTCGATCGCAGGCCGGTGGATCTCGTCCTGGCGCACGGGGGGCGACCGTTCGAGATCGCCGTGCTGGCCCGCCGGCGAGCGAGGCCATCCGTCGTGTGGCAACGCATCCTGCCGTTTCCCGCAGCGATGTGGAGCCCTCTGCGGCGCGCCTGGTGGCGGCGTCTCGCCCGTGCCGGCGACGGCGCGGTCGTGCTCACGAACGATCTCGAGTCCGAGCTTCTCCGCCTCGGGTTTCGCGGGCCGATCTGGAAGATCCCGAACTTCCGCGATTCCGCGCCCTTCGTCGGTCTCGACCGGCGCCGGGCGGCGGCAGCACTGCGCGCGGAGCTCGGCATCGCCCCGGACACCGGTGTGATCGGACTCGTGGGTCATCTGATCGAGCAGAAGCGTCCCGAGCGGGCACTCGAGGTCCTGGCCGAGGTGCACGCGCGGGGCGAGCCCGCGCATCTCGTCGTCGCCGGCGACGGCCCGCTCCGGGAACGCTTCGATCGGGAATCCTCAACCCGGGGCCTCGGGGCTTTCGTGCACCTGCTCGGTCAGCGCCGCGACGTCGACGTCGTTCTCGGCGGGATCGACCTGCTCGTCTCGACGAGCCAGGCGGAGGGCGTGCCCGGCGTGCTCATCGAGGCGCTCATGGCCGGTTGCCCGGTCGTTGCGATGCGCGTCGGGGGTGTCGACGCGGTGGTGGAGGAT
>JALYLU010000291.1 GCA_030774075.1 Actinomycetota bacterium
AGCGAGCAGTGTGCGAACGCGACCGCACGGGCGGCAGCGGCGCGTCCGTCGAACGGCGAACGCGGTGCGCGTGGCGTGAGCTCGCGCACGACAGTGGTCGGTACGTGTTCGACGAGCGCCCGACGCGACGCGACCGCCCGCGCCGCCGCCGGCGGCGCGGGACGCTCGGAGGCCGGAGTGTCGTCGAAGAACAGGTCACACGCCCACCGCATCGCGGTCACCCCGTCGGCGATGCAGTGATGCACAGTCCAGATGAACGCCCAGCCACCAGCTTCAAGAGCTTCGACGACATCGACCGTCCAGAGCGGGCGATCACGATCGAGTCGGTGCATCATCACGTTTGCCACGAGGTCGAGCAGCTGACGACGCGAGACCGGCGCCGGCGCGGCCACCGTGCGAACGTGCCGCTCGATCGAGAAGATGTCGTCGGCGCGCCACGCGAGTCCACCCCCATCCGGAAGGGCCGCAAGGCGTTGCCGACAGCGCGGGACTCGAGCGATGCGCGTTGCGACACGGTCGCGAAGCAACTCCAGCGGCGGAGCATGCGGAACGCGATCGAAGATGGCAACCTTGCACGTATGGCCGGCGATCGTCGGCGATTCCAATCGCAGAATGCGTAGGTCCTCGGGCTCCAGCGGCTCGAGCGCCGTCATCGTTCCCCTCTCGATGCCGCTCCGCTACGGCGCCGAGCGCGCAAACGCATCGAGCAGCGCGGACGCGCCCGGAAATCGTTCTTGCAGATCGCGGACGTCACCGAACTCGACGTCACGTGGTTCGACGCCCGGCCACTCGGTGCTCGCGCCGAGAAACCAGCTGCCGCCCGCGCGCAACCGCGCGGTGTGAAAGGTCCCACCCGGCAAGAACAGCTGCACCTTGTTGCCCGCAGCCAGATCAGGCCCGACGACTTCGACCGCGTGCGACCCGTCGGGGTACAGCGCCAACACTTCGAGAGGATCGCCCAGGTAGCGGTGGTACAGCTGATCGTTGCGGATGCGGTGCAGCCGCACCGGCCGCTCGGGCGTTACCAGGAAGTACAGCGCGCTGCCGACCGGCCGCCCGTCGGCAAACGGTGCGCGCAAGCCGCCAGCCACGATTCGGTTGACGCTCCGGTACGTCTCGGCAACGAACCCGCACGTTGCGTGCGGCGCGAGATCGAGGAGCTTGATGATCTCGGACGCCGAGAGCGAATCTTGTGCCACGCCCGTAACGCTACGACGCCGGCATGACTCCGGCACGTTCGCGCCGACACACCTTTCTGGCGCAACCACGCCACCTCTGGGCGACCGCATGAGTACGCTGCGGAAGCCAGCACCCCTGACCGACGAGCTGAGGATCAGGGGTCTGGCAGACGCGCCGGCCTCAGGTCACAGTGACGACGTTGGACGGCGCATAATTCGGCCCGGTACCACGGCTGTTCGTGGCGGCGACGCGGAACACGAATGCGGTTCCGGTACTAAGACCCGTGATCCTCATGGAACTCGACAGCTGACAGCTCCGGTCGGCGACGGAGCAGGAACGTGATGACGATCATCGCGTCTCCTCGATGGCGACAGATCGAAGGTGAGGATGAGACCAACGAGCTGGTCGCTCATAATGCACGATTCTTGCTCGGGAATCTTCATGCGAGTGCCGATCGTCAGCTCTGCGTGTCCGTTCCTGCGGCGGTCAATCGCGGCGTGCGATCCCCCAAACGTTTCGCATCTCCCGCACAAAGTGGGCGTCGGCCTCGCTTTCGTGCTCAAGCGCGTCGAGAACCTCGCGGACAAGCACGATATGGAACTCATCTGCCGTAGCCGGACGCAGCTGGGCTCGGCCAGATGCTGCCTCGTGCTCGACAATCGTGCCCGCCACGTAGAGCGCGTTGAGGAGGTACTGCGCTCGCTCGGGCTTCTCCTCGCTCGACCATCGGAACGGCGCGGCGCCTTGGGCGATCGGTCGCCACTCATCGATAAGCGAGGCGAACGCATCCAGCACACGCGGCGAAAGCGGTTGCTCCGGGAGCGTGCGCAGAAGGGCGAGCATCTCCGTCGCGTAGCTGATCCACGCCTGAGCGCTGGAAGCCGAAACAGGTCCGAGCTCGACACGCATGAGATCCCACGTACCTCGACTTGCCTGCGCGAACCATACCGTCACGTCTCGCAGCGCCAGCCGCGGGCACTGCAACACGGCGACGATCCGCAAATTTCGCCTGCGGCGCGAAGCGCGATCTGGTGTCGGGCGGGAGCGCAAATCGTTTTGTAACATCGCGCGCACACCGCTGGTCAGGAGTCAGATCGCGGTTTGGTGGCGCGGGCTCGAGGCAGCCCGAAACCTAGTAGTTGGTCGGCGTCGACCGGCAACCGGGATCGATTCACCCGAAGACGGTACGACTCGATTGTCGGGCCCTCATGGCTCAATTCCCGACGGTTGCGCCCTCTCGCGCGTCATCCGTAGGTCGATATCACCCGGGCACTCCTAGACATTCTGCACACTCCCCCATTGTCAATCCGCCGCCTGCACTCGAGGCAGAGGAAGGGGTCATGGAGTGAATCGCCTGGAGGGTGAGGGCAGCGACACACACCTCGTTGTGTATTCCGGCTCGATGCATGCCCCGGGATGCTGTTCGGATCGCGCGCTTCGATTTGGCCGGCGCCGGTGCCAGATGACGTCATCGCCACCCCTGAAGATCTCGGGGAGGTGACGTACGTCTACCTTCACGAAACCGTCTGCTCCACGCCACTCGGACAACTTGCAGGCACCCCGGGCGATAGCGCACTGGGTGTGGCAATCGGCGCCGTCCCCTGAGAGGCGAAGGTACGCGACGCGGCGAAGCAGGCGCTCGTGCCCCGACGATCACGTGAGGTAGAAGCACTCAACGGTCTTCAATTCTCCAGACTCGGAGACAACGCCGATATCGACGTTGTTTCCGGAGAGAGCGAGGAGCGCGTCGCCATGTCAGGAGTGCTGAGACTTGGCGGTCAGCCCAGATAGCGCGGCGATGAAGGGCTCGCGGAGAGCGCGGTCGCAATTGGCCGCCACGAGCTGGGACTTTGAAGCCAGTGGGTTCTCACCCGCGGGGAAGTCCTCGCCATCGTCGCATGCCAACGGGACGTCGGATGCGCCATCCCAACTCGATAGCGGAAACGTGACGTCCACGCGCACTCTACGGTCGTTCACTTCGGCTGTGGCGAAGGTGTGAACGTCCACGAGCCCCTTGGGCGGGACAACGTCAGCCACGTCGTTTCCCCATCTGGCCCGGGCCGATGCTTGGGTGACGATGTACAGGCGATGCCAGAGGACGGGTCGTCGCCGTGGCCAAGTGCCTTCCACGATCGCGGCGAACAACATGTGCTTCGTGGAGCAGGTGCCTCGCCAATCGTGGAGGACTCCTTCCGGTGTGAGGTCTTCCGGCCGGCCGTACGGGATGCGACTGATCGCGAGAGCGACACCAGCGAAGTCCAGTTCGTCGCCGTGAAGTCGCTCCTCCAGGATCACCTTCAACCCGGTCATAACGAAATCCTAGGAGCCGCCTGCCTGATTGCCGAACAGCCGCGTCCGGCAGGACCGTGGCGCAACCCCACGCTTCGCGACGCATTCGCGAACCGAGTCGCCGCCGGCCGCCTCGCCCTGACGCGCATCTTGGACGACCGAACGAGGCGAGGCGAGTTCGAGCTGCCCATGCCGTCTGAGCACATCGCCACCATCTTCCGCGAACTGGGGAGCAGAATCGGCTTGGCGAAGCTAATCGACCCCGATGGCATCCCCGACTCGCTGTTCGGTGACTTCACCGAACTGTTCTTCACGCTCGTCCGCGACGCCGATCACGGAACATGGAAGCTACGTCGTCGTGGGCGAATCGTGCCCGCATCGAAACGCGGAGGCTCGTGACAAACCGTCGACGGTCACGAGGTCCGAGCAAACCCAGTTCAGCATCGTGCCGGGATCCAAGGCCTCATCGATGAAGGTCCTCGATCCGCCGTCGACTACCTCGCAGGGTTCGCTCCGTGCTTGCCCCGAAGACTCGCCGGCTCACGACGGCTGGCCGAACAGCGCCGCCACGATGGCGGTGGCGCGGTCCGGCGCACGAACCTCGAGCGCGACCCCGCGGGCGTCGATGGTGATCGCGAAGGAGAAGAATGCGCAGCAGCGTTGCTCGGCCGCCACCAGCTGAGTCAGCTCATCCAGCCGGACGGCGTCGTCGAACTCCACCCGCAACGCGCCGTCGCTGCCGGTTGTCCGCTGCCGAGCATGCGCGAGGAGATCCTGCCAGTTCATGAGTCGGTCTGGCATCGCGTCCGGCTCGAGCGTGCAGGCGATCACCGGCTCGTCGGACCTCGGAGTCAAGGCGCCCGATACCGGCTCGGCCGAGACGGAATCGACAGCGATGATGCAGGCACAATCGTCGCCACATGGCCCGTCGATCGGTTCGCCCGAGAGTTGCCCGGCCGCCACCCGCAACTCGCGGGTAAAGGCGACGAGCTCGGCGATCCGACGCTGCGCCAACTGCAGCTTGGCGGTGACCAACTCGTGGAACCGACGCTGTACGGGCCCGCACCGCTCTCCGTCCCAGATCGCCGCCAAATCGGTGATCTCCGCCAGCGAGCAGCCGAGCTGCTTGGCGCGAGCGATGAAGGCCAATCGGGCCAGGGTCTGATCGTCGTAGACGCGGTAGCCGGATTCGGTGCGCGTCGCCGGCGCCACCAATCCGATGCCCTCGTAGTAGCGCAATGAAGAGGTCGAGAAACCGGAGCGGTCAGCGACCTCGCCGATGGTGTAGGTGCTCACGTCGCAACCATAAGGGTTCGACCCGAGTTGAAGGTCAAGCGGTTCCAGCATTGTCACATCGGCCGAAAGAACTCGACCATCCCGAACGGCCGGGCGCATACACGCTAGGGAGCACACAAGCGCAGACGAACTCGGCGAGCGGTGGAACCTTCTTGGCACGTTGAGCCTCCTGTTCATCCGCTGAGTTCGGACGAACGGACCGAATGAGGAGACGATGAAGCGCGCACCCAAACCGCGTCGGCAGTCTTTTTTCGATCGAACCATGAGCGCAGCTAGGGCCCGGACGCGGGCATGTGACCGCACAACTCTTGGCTGAGACGTTCCGGCACCGCGGCCTGGCTCGTGTCCTGCACGGGCTTGCGCGGTTGCCGGGCGGGCACGCGTTTCGTCGGTTGCACGCGCTCGTCCTACGCACGACCGCCGGCCGGTACTTGGGGCGATGGTTCGGCGCTCCGCTGCTACTTCTCGAGGTTCGAGGGCTTCGCACCGGCGTCGCGCGATGCGTGAGCATCGTGGGCGTACCGTTTGCCGACGGTTGGGTCGTCGCCTCTGCGAACGCGGGTTTGGATCGGTTGCCGGCGTGGCCGCGGAACCTCGAACAATCCGGCACCGCTGTCGTCGTCCACCGCGGTGTCCGCTACGGGTGCGCGCTCGAAAGCCAGCGGCGGGAGCATGCTGGGTGTCGGGCCAAGGTGTCGAGACTGCCCGTGTGTCTTGGGTGAGGGCAGAATCATGGCCGTGGATGAGATGCCTGAGACCGCGTATGCGCGGGGTCGCGCGGGGAGCATCGCGTACCAGGTGATTGGGCGGGGGGCCCTTGACTTGGTGTTCGTTCATGGTGTGAGTCACGTCGAGGCGCAGTGGCAGGAGCCGCACTACGCCCGGTTCCTGCGAAGGCTCGCGTCGTTCAGCCGTCTGCTGCTTTTTGACATGCGCGGCGTGGGACTGTCCGACCCGGTGACCTTGTCGTCGTTGCCGACGTTGGAGGAGTGGGCCGACGACGTGAACGCTGTCCTGGACGCGGTGGGCTCGGCGCGCACTGCGCTGTTGGGGACTCTCGATGGTGGGCCGATGAGCATCTACTTCGCTGCCGCTCATCCGCAACAACCAACAAAATAACCACCGCTTCAGGCTGACAGGACACTAGGTCGAGCTGCCATGTGACCAGCTGTTACTGCTGGCAATACGACGGCGTCCCGTAGCGCTGCAGCGCGACGCGTGTCCGATGAGCTCCACGATCCGATTGGCGATGGCGCGATGAGAAGCGGTCGACGCTCGACAGGACGCAGCCGACGCGAGGTCGGCCACGAACTCTCCTGCGTGCACTGGCTCAGCGGCGACGACACGGTCCGCGACCGTCGTGACGTCAATGACGTGGCGAGGCGATTGGGTGAGAGGAGTGATCGGCGACTTCATTGCGCGAGACACGAACCACCTCGGCGAAAAGCGCCCAATTTCGCTGTACCTGCTCGCACAGGGCTCTGGAAGACTCTCGTGGACGCGTATCCGCCATCGAGCAGTACGCAACTACACCAATCGCGAGTTCCCGTTGCTCGTGCTCGACGTCGCCCGAGCCACGAGACCGTCGTAGACGAGAGCAAGGACATCACCGAAGAGCGCGTCGTCGACGGCGTCGGGATCGACGATCGATTCGAGCGCCAGTCCGTGGCCGAGTGCGATGAAGGCCTGAGCGAGACGGCGCGGATCGAACGACAGCGCAACGCCCGTGTGCTGATGGCGCTGCTCGAGCGCGTGGGCGAGCGCGTCCCGCAGCCATGCCTGCCGTGTTCGGTAGCGCGCCGCGAGTTGGTCATCTCGCGCCGCGTGCGACCAATACTCCTGGAGCAGCATGAGCGTGTCGCGTTCG
>JALYLU010000292.1 GCA_030774075.1 Actinomycetota bacterium
GCCTTACGCAGCGCGCGGCGCGGCGACTCCCGAGCGAACCGGTGATCATCGAGCTCGACGTCACTGATCCCGCGCATCTCGAGGCGCTCGCGGAGCGGGTCGGCGGGCATCTCGACGGCGTACTCCACGCCATCGGCTTCGCCCCAGAATCCTGTCTCGGCGGCGGGTTCCTCACCGCGCCGTGGGAAGACGTCGCCATCGCGCTGCAGGTCAGTGCGTACTCCTTGAAGGCGCTCGCCGTCGCCTGCGGGCCGATGATGACGAGTGGCGGGAGCATCGTCGGACTCGACTTCGACAACAGCCGCGTCGCCTGGCCGGTCTACGACTGGATGGGGGTCGCCAAAGCCGCGTTCGAATCGACCGCGCGCTACCTCGCCCGCGACCTGGGCCCTGCGGGTATCCGGGTCAATCTCGTCGCGGCCGGGCCGGTCCGCACGGTCGCCGCCCGGAGCATCCCCGGGTTCGAGCGGTTCGAGGACGCGTGGGACGAGCGCGCTCCGCTCGGATGGAACGTCAAGGACCCCTCGCCCGTCGCGGCCGCGTGCGTAGCGCTGTTCTCCGACCTGTTCCCGGCGACGACAGGAGAGGTGATCCACGTCGACGGCGGCTATCACGCGATCGGCGCCTGACCCGTTTCCTTGCCAACAGTTGGCAAGAAAACACCCCCGGAGCACGCACTTTTATTGCGAACAGTTGCGCGGGTTTACGGGGGGGTTTGGGGTTGGGGACCCGACGCCAGCGTCAACCCCAGCTCGTCGGCGATCGCAATCGCCACCAACCGTTTCTCGAGCGAGGCGCGGGTCGCCTCCGACGCGTAGAGCACGAGCCGTCCGAGCTCGCGCCCGCGTCCCATCACCGGCACCTCGACGCCGCCCGTCGGCAAGAGGAAGTCGCCCCACGCGACGAGCCGCGCGCCCTCGAGGGCACCCCGATTGCCCAGGCGCGGGAGCTCGGGACCGGATCGCTCCGCTTGATAGACGCACTCGTCGAGCCCGAACAACCCGATGAGCTCGGCGCGCGCGGACATCACGACGTCTTCGACGTCGGCGCCGCGTGCCGACAGCTCGGCAACGCGCAACAGCCGATCGAGCTCCGACCGCGACTCACGCGCCGCGGCTCCGCCGCGGCGTGAGCGGATGCCCACTTCGGCTGCGACCATCGCGACGATGAGGAACACGACGAACGTCGCGACGTCGTCCTTGCTCTCGATGCGCAACGAGAGATACGGCTGCGTGAAGACGAAGTCGAACGTCAAGGCCGCGACGACCGCGGTCACCGCGCCCGCGAGCCGACCGCCCACGATCGCCGCGAGCAGCACCGGAATGACGAGCGCGAGCGCCATGTCGGCGTTCGGCATGTGGTCGCGGAACGGCACGAGCGCGCCGGCGAGCGCGAGCGCGCCGAGCGCGCCGAGCGCCGCTCCCGCCGGCACGCGACCGTCTCCGGGATCATGAGGACGACGCCGTAACAGATCTGAGTTGGCGTTCACGGCTCCTCCATGACGAAGCGGTAGCCCATTCCGGGCTCGGTGATGAAGTAACGCGGTCGCGACGGGTCGGGTTCGAGCTTGCGTCGAATCTGGCTCATGTAGATGCGGAGGTAGTGCGTCTCGCGTTCGTACTGCGGACCCCACACCTGCTGCAGCAATTGCTGCTGGGTCACGAGCTTGCCGCGGTGTCGCGCGAGCGCCTCGACGATCTGCCATTCCGTGGGTGTGAGGTGCAGTTCGCTGCCGTCGCGATGGATCTGCTTCGCGCCGAGGTCGATCGAGAAGTCGTCGGTCGTGATGACGCGCTCTTGTTCCGTCGGCGCCGCGCGCCGAAGCGCGGCGCGGAGTCGAGCGAGGAACTCGTTCATCCCGAAGGGCTTCGTCACGTAGTCGTCCGCGCCCGCGTCGAGCGCGGCGACCTTGACCGGCTCCGCGTCACGCGCCGACAGGACCACGATCGGCACCGTGCTCCAGCCCCGGAGCGCGGCCGCGACGCTCACGCCGTCCATGTCGGGAAGGCCGAGGTCGAGGATGACTACGTCGGGGTGCTCGCGCGCGGCGAGGTCGAGGCCTTCCCGTCCGGATGCCGCGAGCACGACGGCGTAGTCGTGTGCTTCCAGGAAGATGCGCAGCGCGCGACGCAACGGTGCCTCGTCTTCGATAACGAGGACCTTGCTCATGCCGGCCGCGCCCGGAAGCTGAACGACAGGGTCGTTCCCCCACCCGGCGTGTCCTCCAACTGCAGTTCGCCACCGATCGCCTCCGTGAAACCGCGCGCGACGGCGAGGCCGAGACCGACGCCACCGCCGGGACTCCGCCCGTCACCGAGGCGCTGGAACGGCTGGAACACCCGATCGCGATCAGACGGCGCGATACCTGGTCCGCGGTCGACGACCCGGAGGATGACCCGGTCACCGACCGCGGCGGCTTCGACTCGGACCTGCTTTTCCGGCGGCGACCAGGCCAACGCGTTGTCGACGACGTTCGCCACGGCCCGCTCCGCGAGCGCGGGGTCGACGTGGACCCGCGGCAGCGAGTCGGGAACGTCAAGCGCGATTGCCCCGGCGCGGTCACCGAGGCTGACGAGTGCCCGCCCGACGATCTCGTCGAGCCCCACTTCGGAGTACGCGAGCTGCAACGCGCCCACCTGCAGACGGCTCATGGC
The DNA here is from genome assembly GCA_030774075.1 of Actinomycetota bacterium. Lineage (GTDB taxonomy): Bacteria > Actinomycetota > Acidimicrobiia > IMCC26256 > PALSA-610 > PALSA-610. Next base: position 2,655 of record JALYLU010000292.1, read on the forward strand.
GAGCAGGTTGCTGACGATCTCGGTGAGACGATCGACCTCCTCGTCGATCGTCTGGTGTAGTTGGTGCACGGTCTCGTCGTCGAGGTGGAGGTCGGGAGCAAGCAGCGTCGACGCCGAGGCCTTGATCGATGCAAGTGGCGTTCGCAGGTCGTGCGACACCGCGCGCAGGAGCGCGGTGCGCAGCGCGTCGGCGTCGGCCACCGCGACCGCAGCCGTCGCCTCGGCGCGCAGCTCGCGACTCGCGAGCGCGACGGCGAGCTGCGCGAGGAACGCGTTCAAGACCCGCCGGTCGGCTCCGGTGAGATTCGGACCGACGTACGCGAGGACGGCATCGTCGGGAAGCTCGGAGGTGGCGGTTGCGTCTTCGGGCCGTTCCAGCATCGACTCGCCGGCCTGGGCCTCGACCCGCCACTCGTTCGGCGCGACGGGGCGCAGGACCGCGACGGAGCGAAGGCCGAAGGTACTGAGGAGCTGCTGCATGATGCTCGGCAGCGGGTCGTTCTCCGCCAGCACAGCACCCGCGAGCCGCACGAGCGACGCGGCCTCGCTCTGCGCCCGCGCCGCTTCGACCGCGCGACGCGCGGCCGCGGTGACGAGCGCGCTCACGACCGCGGCCACCACGAGGAAGACGACCAGCGCGATCACGTTCTGGGCGTCGGCAATCGTCCAGGTGTGGATCGGAGGCGTGAAATACCAGTTGACGAGCAGGAAGGCGGCCACGGCCGCGGCTCCCGCCACCCAGGCGCCGCCGATCGCGGCGATGAGGACGACGAGGAGGAGATAGACGAGGAGATCACTGCTGAGGGAGACGCGGTCACGTTCGTGCGTCAGCACGAGGGTGAGGATCGGAAGCGCGCAGAGCGCGACGAGCGCGGCGACGACCTGACGCGGGCGAGAGACGCCGAGGGAGAGGCGGTGGGGCTTCGGGGTGCGGGTCGCGACCTCGTCGGCGCTCCGGGTCGAGATGATGTGGATGTCGATGTCGCCGGACGCCCGGACGACGCGATTGATGACCGAGCCGCGCAGGAGGTGGCTCCACCGCGACCGGCGGCTCGAGCCCAGCACGAGCTGGGTCGCGCGCTCGGCGCGTGCGAAATCGACGAGCGCCATCGACGGGTCGGCGGCCACGATCTCGTGGTAGCTCCCGCCGAGGTCCTCCAACAGGGCGCGATGCCGCTCGAGCGATCCCGGCGGTGGTCCCGAGAGTCCCTCTCCCGCGCGCGCGTGCACGCCGAGAAGGTCTCCTTTCGTTCGGGTGGCGATGCGGGCGGCGCGCCGGACGAGGTGCTCGCCGCCGGGCGCGCCGGTCAACGCCACGACGACGCGCTCACGCGTCTCCCACGCCGCGGTGATGCCGTGGTCTTCCATGTACCGCTGCAGGCTCTCGTCGACCTTGTCGGCGACCCAGAGCAGCGCGAGCTCGCGGAGCGCCGCGAGGTTGCCCGGCCGGAAGTAGTTCGCGAGCGCGGCGTCGACCTTTTCCGGCTGGTAGATGTTGCCGTGGGCCATGCGCCGGCGCAGCGCCTCCGGTGTGCTGTCGACGAGCTCGACCTGATCGGCCCGCCGGACGACCTCGTCGGGAAGCGTCTCGCGCTGCTGAACACCCGTGATGCGCTCGACGACGTCGTTCACCGACTCGAGGTGCTGGATGTTGACGGTCGAGATGACGTCGATGCCGGCCTGTAGCAACTCCTCGACGTCCTGCCAGCGCTTCTCGTAGCGCGATCCCGGCACGTTCGTGTGTGCGAGCTCGTCGACAAGTGCCACCTGTGGTCGACGGGAGAGGACGGCGTCGACGTCCATCTCCTCGAACTCGCTGCCGCGGTAGCCGATCAGCTTGCGCGGGACGACCTCGAGGTCGCCGATCTGTTCGATCGTGCGGGCCCGACCGTGAGTCTCGACGAAGCCGACGACCACGTCGGTGCCGCGGTCGTGGCGCCGTCGACCCTCGTTGAGCATCGCGAACGTCTTGCCGACGCCCGGCGCGGCGCCGAGATAGACCCGAAGGTTGCCCCGGGCCACGCTGCTACCCCGAGCTGTTCGGAGCGAGGCGGTCCAGGGCAAGGTTGAGATCGAGCACGTTCACAGTTTGCTCCCCGAGAATCCCGAGCTGGCGCCCCTGGGTGTGCGAGGCGATCAGACTCGAGACCTGAGCCACGGTGAGGTGGCGCGCCCGGGCGACCCGCGCCGCCTGCAACCGCGCGTTGGCCACCGAGATTTGCGGATCGAGGCCCGACGCGGAGGCGGTGACGGCGTCGACCGGGACCTTGACATTCGCCGCGAGCCCGTTGAGCTTACGGTATTGCGCGACCCGCTGCGCGACTGCGTCGAGCAGGGTCGGATTGGACGGGCCGAGGTTCGATCCGCTGCTCGACATCGCGTCGTAGCCGTTCGTCCCCGCCGCCGACGGTCGGGGCTGGAAGTACTGCACGAGCGGGTTGCCCTTGGCATCGGCGAAGTTCTGACCGATCAACGACGAGCCGACGACTTTGCCGTTGGCGGTCACGAGGGAGCCGTTGGCGCGCTTCGACATTGTGAGCTGCGAGATGCCGGTGACGACCAGCGGGTACACGAAGCCGAGCAACACCGTGAGCACCACGGTCATGATCAATCCGGTGACGAATTGGCGACGCAGCATCAGTGCACTCCGAGCGCGGTGACGACGATGTCGATGAGCTTGATTCCGATGAACGGGGCGACGATGCCGCCCAGTCCGTAAATCAGGAGATTGCGACGGAGTACCGCGGCCGCACCCATCGCGCGGAACTTCACACCCCTCAGCGCCAACGGGATCAACGCGACGATCACGAGCGCGTTGAAGATGACCGCCGACAAGATCGCCGAGTGCGGGTTGTCGAGCCGCATGACGTTCAACGTGTCCAGCTGCGGGAACACTCCGGCGAACATGGCGGGGATGATCGCGAAGTACTTCGCGATGTCGTTCGCGATCGAGAACGTCGTAAGCGATCCGCGAGTTATCAGGAGCTGCTTACCGATTTCGACGATCTCGATGAGCTTCGTCGGATTCGAATCGAGGTCGACCATGTTGCCGGCCTCTTTGGCGGCCTGAGTACCTGTGTTCATCGCGACGCCGACGTCGGCGACGGCGAGGGCAGGAGCGTCGTTGGTCCCGTCGCCCGTCATCGCCACCATCGAGCCGCCGAGCTGCTCGCGCTTGATCAGCGCCATCTTGTCTTCGGGAGTCGCCTCGGCCAGGAAGTCGTCGACGCCGGCTTCTGCCGCGATCGCCGCCGCCGTGCGCGGGTTGTCGCCCGTGATCATGACGGTCCGGATGCCCATCGCGCGCATCTGGTCGAACCGCTCGCGCATCCCCTGCTTGACGACGTCCTTGAGGTAGATCACGCCGAGGACGTTCTTGCCGTTCGCGACGACGAGCGGGGTGCCGCCTTGCACCGCGATGCCGTCGACGATGGTCTCGAGCTCGTCGGGAACGGCGCCACCCTGTTCGATCACCCAGCGGCGAACCGACTCGGCCGCACCTTTGCGGATCGAGGAGCCGGCGATGTCCACGCCGCTCATGCGGGTCTGCGCCGTAAAGGGTACGAGCGTCGCGCCCGCGAGCTCGCGTTCGCGCAGTCCGTAGCGCTCCTTCGCGAGCACGACGATCGAGCGACCTTCGGGCGTCTCGTCGGCGAGGCTCGAGAGCTGGGCCGCATCGGCGAGGGTTTCGTCCGACACGCCCGGAAGCGGCAGGAACTCGGCCGCCTGGCGGTTGCCGAGCGTGATCGTTCCGGTCTTGTCGAGAAGGAGCGTGTCGACGTCGCCGGCCGCTTCAACCGCGCGGCCCGACATCGCGAGCACGTTGAAGCGCACCAGCCGGTCCATGCCGGCGATGCCGATCGCCGACAACAGCGCGCCGATGGTGGTCGGAATCAGCGTCACGAACAGCGCCACCAGAATGACGACCGAAATCTGGCCGCCGGCGTAGGCCGCATAGCTCGGGATGGTGA
>JALYLU010000293.1 GCA_030774075.1 Actinomycetota bacterium
GCGGCGGTGCGCTGGCCGACGGCTTCCCGCTGGAGCTGCCACACCCGGCGACCACGAGCGCGAGCAGAGAGGCCGCGGCCGCGATCTTCGACACACTGATTCGAGAATTCATGTCTTCCCCCCGGAGTAGAACTTCCGACATCCTATGGCCGACGCCGACGCCGGGTATCGCGGCCGCTCGGAGCGGCGATTTCCGGTCCGGCTCGGCCGGCCAGGGAGCCCACGCGCTACTGGATAACGCAGTTCGCGGCGCGGCTCGCGATGCCGGTCGTGCGTCGCCACTCGCGGAGCTGATGCTGGTCGAGGCCGTTCGTGAGGTAACAGAACGAGAGGCCGGTCGCAGGATCGGCCCACGCGATCTGCCCACCGGCACCGTTGTGGCCGAACGCGCGCGCCGACACCGTGTGGCCCATCCCCCGCGCGGCCGAGCGGCCGTCGTCGCCCGCGACGAGGAGACCGAGCGAGCGGTTCGCGGGCGTCCCCATGTAGTCGGGCAGGCGATTCCGTACGTTCGACGTCGCGTCGGCCAGCACCTCCGGCTTCCAGATCCCCACGGGATCGCCGAGGAGCGCCTGGTAGAAGAGCGCGAGGTCGGCCGCGGTCGACACCCCGCCACCACCGGGAACCCCGACCGCCCGCACCTCGGGCTGGTTGAACGACATCAGCGCCTCGGGAGTCACCTCGGTCAAGGGAAGTGAACGCACACCGATCGCGGCTTCCAGCTCGTCGGGTGTCGCCAGCTCGCCGGTTTGCACGAGATCGTTGATGTCGGACTGTTGCGCGGGCGGCACACCGATCTGCAGTCCGACGAGTCCGAGTGGTTCGAGGATCCGCTCCCTGATGAACACGCGGAAGTCGCCGCTCGTGCAACGCTCGATGATCTCCGCGAGCACCCAGTGCGCCGACGTCGGGTGGTACTCATAGCGCGAACCGGGCTCCCAGTTGCAACGCCAGCTCGAAAAGCGCGCCAACCGCCGCTCGCGATCGTCCCAGTCGAGCGCCCCGAACGGTGCGCGGGGAAAGCCCGAGGTATGGAGCATCACCTGCTCGACGGTGATCGCCGCCTTGCCGTTCGGTGCGAACTCGGGGATGAGCGCCGCGACCGGACGCGTGACGTCGAGCAGACCTTCGCCGATCAGGATCCACGCCGCTCCGGCCACGACGGCCTTCGTCGCCGAGAAGATCACGTAGCGCGACTCCACCGGTGCGTCACCGAACGCGCGCCAGACTCCGACTTTCCCGTCACGCGCCAGCGCGAGCTGGCACGACGGCAGTCGGCCCGCGTCGATGTCCTGCTGCACGCGTGCGAACAGTGCATCGAGGGCGGCGGGGTCGATGCCGAGCTGGGCGGGATCGGCAACCTGACGGCGCTCGTACGGGACACTCGGCATGGTGTCGGGTGATGCTACGACCCACCCGCGAACCGGACAACAAGCCGCCCACCGGACATCACCCCGGGTTGCAGGTGCAACGGGCCGGGGCGGAGACTGCGCGCATGGATTTCAACGACACCGCCGAGGAAGCCGCGTGGCGCGAAGAGTTCCGCGCCTGGCTCGAGGAGCAGGCGCCGAAGGTCACGGGTGAGATGCCCGAGCACGAACTCGAGATCGGCGGTGGCGACTACCTCGAGCGCGCGAAGCGGTGGCAGGCGATGAAGTTCGACGCGGGGCTCGCGCGCATCACGTGGGAGCCCGAATTCGGCGGACGCAACGGCACGTCGCTGCAGCAGATCATCTTCGGTCAGGAAGAGGCGCGTTTCCGGGTCCCCACGGAGGCGTTCATCATCGGGCTCGGCATGATCGCCCCGACCCTGCGCGCGGCGGGTACCCCCGCGCAACAGGAGCGCTACCTCACAAAGCTGCTGCGAGGCGAGGAGATCTGGTCGCAGCTCTTCAGCGAACCCGGAGCCGGCTCCGACGTCGCGTCCCTGGCGATGACGGCGATGCGCGACGGAGACGAGTGGCTGATCAACGGTCAGAAGGTGTGGACCTCGGGCGCGCAGTACTCCGACTTCGGCGAGATCATCTGCCGCACCAATCCGGAAGCGGAGAAGCACAAAGGCATTACCGCGTTCATCGTCGACATGAAGGCGCCCGGTGTCACGATCAAGCCGCTCAAGCAGATGAACGGCGGTACAGGCTTCAACGAGGTGTTCTTCGACGACGTGCGCGTGCCCAACGATCAGGTTCTCGGCGACGTCAACGAGGGCTGGACGGTCGCGATCACCACACTGATGAACGAGCGGGTGGCCATCGGCTCCGGCGGCGGCGGGGGCGGGCGCGGCACGGTGCATCAGGTCATCTCGCTCGCGCAACAACGGGGTGTCAACGGCGATCCGCGCGTGCGCCAGCAACTCGCCGACCTCTATACCAAGACGCGCATCCAGAAATTCCTGTCGATGCGCACGCTCACGGCCGCGACGAAGGGCAAGGTGCCGGGGCCCGAGGGATCGATCGGCAAGCTCCTCGGTGGTCGGATCATGACGCAGCTCGGTGATCTCACTGTTTCGCTCGCGGGCGCCGACGCAATGGCCGGGAACACGCGGCTCGCGCAGACCATGCTCAGCGCGCCCGCCGGTCACATCGCAGGCGGCTCGGACGAAGTGATGAAGAACATCATCGGCGAACGCGTCCTCGGGTTACCCGGGGAGCCGCGTCCCGACAAGGGCATCGCCTGGCGAGATGTCCCGCGCTGAACGCCCGACCCGCGTGGGTCCCTGACCCGGATCAGACCGGCACGTACATCACGCGCCGACCCAGCACCCCATGATCGTCACCGCGACGTTGATGGCCACGTCGCCGCGCGAAGCCGGCGGAACACCGAACTGGGCCGGGAGCTTCGTCACGTCGACGAGCAGGATCTTGAAGTCCTTGCGCACGACGACCGATCCATCCTGTACCTGATATGCGCCCGGGATGGAGATCTGGGCATTCGTCTTGTGCAGCTTGGTCGCGAGCGAGTCGTAGTAAGCGGTCGTCTCCGCCGCACTCGACACCTCTTTTACCGAGAGGCGCATCCTCGCGCCGCCGGAGTAGACGTAGTCGCACGAATACACATGGTCGATCCAGGTCGGCTTCGAGAGCGACAACGGCTTCACACCGGTCGCGCTGTCGTAGATGTCGTTCTGCGCCTCGGTCTCGCAGATCATCTTCGCCGATACCGACGGCCTGATCGAGGCGACCCGCGCGATGTGCCCCGTCGTCGTCGGGCCCTGGGGGGTAGTGGGGCTCGAGGAGGAGGGTTTCGAGCTCCCGCCGCAGGCCGCGAGGACGAGGGCGAGTGAGACCGAGAGAAGTACGAGCAAGCGGATGCGCACGACCCGAGCGTACCGATTCGGTTCGCGCGACACCGGTCGGGACGGCACAGGCCCGGCGATAGCGTGCGGCCCCGTGCGTCGGTTGGCCGTTCTCGCGCTCGTGACGGCAGTTGCCACCGCAGCCGATCTCGGCCTCACCGTCGCACCGGCGTGGGCGCACATCTGCCCCCGGCCGGTGGTGATCAACGTGGGGCAGCCGTCGACGATCGCCGTCGGCGTGACGGTCGAAGCCACGGCCGTTCCCGACGTCGAGGTCAGCGTCCCCGCCGGGTTTCGGCTCGATCGCGTCGACGCCAAGGCCGGGTCAACGACGACGCGCCGCGGATCGAGCCTGCGCTATCGCGGCGGCCCGATCGCGAGGTTCACCTGCGAGTACTTCTCGCTCGGCGTCACCGCGCGCACCCGAGGGGCATTCGGAATCGCCGTCGTGCAACGAGCGGCCGACGGCAAGGTCGTCGCCCGATCGACACCGGACCCGAGCAATGCCACCGACCGGGTCTTGGGACAGATCGTCTACGCGGGGATAAAGCCGCCGTCAGCCGCGACTGGACCTTCGGGGCTTTCGGCGACGACCATCGCGAGTATCGCACTCGTCGGGATCGGCGTCGTGATGCTCGGGGCCCTCGGCTTCCGGGCGTGGCGTGAACGCGGGCTCGACGAAAACGACGACGACGGGGACGGGGACGCAGCGGACCGCGAGATCACACGCGAGGCGGAGCTGCGCGCGCGACTCGAGCGGTTCAAGAAGCGGACGCCGGATCCTCGACCACCCGAGTGACCGTCGCCGTCTCGGGAAGATAAGGCGCCAACCGCGCGACGAACGCGGCGTCGCCTGTCGTCACGATCAGCGAGCGGGCGACGGCATCGTCGAGGAGAACCGTCCCCGCGAGCAGCTGTAACGCGACCGCGAACGAGGCGCGTATCTCCGCCGCAGTCGGCTCCACGCGGCCGCGCGCCGCTCGGAGGCCGGCACTCGCGTCGTCCGAGCGCGCGACGGACCACGCGACCGGAACGTCCTGGTCGGTGACAACGAACGCAACGGCACCGTTGGCGAACGCGTCGGCGACGGGCCCGGCTCGGATCGCGAGCTCCCGGAGCGCGACCTCGAGCACCTCGTCGGCGTCGAGCTCGCGCACGATCCGGGCGAGCTCGGCGTCGGAGAGACCCGAGACGAGGAGCGACAGCCACTGTCCTCGGCCGTCGTCGGAGGCGACCGCTCGGCTGCGAAGCATGCGCGCGAGCGCGCCGACGACGATCCCGGCGCCGAGGCCGAGCGCGACGACGACCTCGACGCGCATGAGCCACGCCGGGCCCGCATCGGGGAGCTGCGATTTCCACAGCGCCGAGAGATCGGTCGCCCCACCAATCAACGCGACTAGCAGCGCGACGAAGATCACACCGTAAAGAGCCTCCGCCCGGCGGCGCAGTAGCGCGATCACCGTCGGTGCGGCCGCGATCCATATTGCGATCGACACGAAGCTGCCGCCGAGGAACTGGACCAGCTTCGTCAGATTGCCACCGGGTCGGGGGATCTCGAATCCGATCGCGTGCGCAATGTCGGAGAGCACGAGCAGACAAAGGAGGACCGCGAGCGCTCGCGACCACCTCGGCGACGCGGCGCCGAGCACACCGGCGGCGAACAGGGCGACGAGCGCCGGGATCCACCGGAGACCACTCGGCCCCGGAACCCAGTCGAGCGAGACCGCGATGGCGACGCGCTCCCCGTTGCGGAGGAGGACGATGTTGCGTTGCGAGAGATGATGGAAGCTGCCGGGCGACTGCGCGACGGGGGGCGGCGGTTGCGGACTCGTCCAGTGAATGTTGTGGTCGTGCCAGCGCGCAGTGTGACTGCCGGAAACCTTCTTCCACTGCGGGTCCGCGGTGGGAGTCGTGTCGATGCCCGCCGGAACGGTTCCACCCAGACGCGTTCGATTGATGTAGGTCGCCCGAGAATGCAGGTTCTCGAAGACACCGCTCGGCCCGATCCGGAGATACGGCTCGCCTTCGTACCCGAGAACGGTGACCTCGGTCGAGCTCCGGTTGGTGAGCTCGATCTTGCTTCCGAGGTCGACGATGCGTGCGCTGATACCGGGGACCCGCGGCGCGATCGCGACGACCCGGCTGCGGTAGTTGGTCGGCCGGGGTCCGGAGATCGTGTGGGCCGCCGCGGGAGCAGCCGTCAGCCCGACGAGCACGATCGCCGCGGCAGCTACCGCGGCGAATCGGATCGCGACCCATCGGCGCACGTTGAGCACGTTATGGCGCGCCGGTCACGACCGGAGACCGGCACGCACCGAGCGATCCGCCACGCGCGTCGTAGTGTGACCCGCACATGAGAGCAGGGCGCCTGGCTCGGCTCTGCGTCGTGCCGGCGCTCGCGGGAATCATCCTGGTCGCGATCGCCGCCCCGGCGTGGGCCCACGCCGTCTTGAACAGCACGGTTCCACCCAAGGACGGTGTCGCGGCCGAGTCTCCGCCAGACCTTTCCCTGACGTTCAGCGAGAACGTCGAGGTCTCGTTCGGCGCGGTGCGCGTGTACACCTGCGCCGGTCAACGCATTACGACGGGCACCGCGCGTCACGCGGCGGCGAGCGATCACACAGTCCTGGCGTCGATTCCGAAGCTGGCGCCCGGCATCTACCTCGTCGTGTGGCACGTCATCTCGGCCGACGCACATCCCGTCGGCGGCACCTACGCCCTCCGCATCGGGCCCGGGCCTCCGCCGAGCGCGAACGGCTGCGCGGCCGAGACGACCCTCAAGAGCAGCGCGACGGTCGGAGCTCTGTTCGGTGTCGCCCGAGCCGGCGTTTTCGCCGGCCTCGCGCTCTTGATCGGCGGTGGGGTATTCCTCCTGCTCCTCTTGCGCGGTTCGAGCGCGGCGCGGTCGACCGGCCGCGCGATCTGGATCGGCTGGATCGTCCTCGCGCTTTCGACGGTCGTGGCAGTGATGCTGCAGGGTCCGTACGCGGCGGGCTCCGGCATCGGCGACGCCGTCAAGTGGTCGGTCGTCCACGATGTGTTGCAAACGCGCTTCGGTCACGTGGCCGAGGTCCGGTTGCTCCTGCTCGTCGGCGCGTTGGCGCTGTTGGCGCTCCGCACGCCCGTCGACCGCAATCGCAGGACCTCGATCTCATGGAAGGTCACAGCCGCGATCGTCGCGATCGGCCTGGCGGGCACGGCCGGGTATGCGGGACACGCGGCCACCGGCGACTTCACGATCTTCGCGGTACCGCTCGACACCATCCACGTACTCGCGATGAGCATCTGGCTCGGCGGGTTGGTCGTGCTCCTCCTCGCC
>JALYLU010000294.1 GCA_030774075.1 Actinomycetota bacterium
GCCCACGACCGTGCAGAATCTCTTCGTCGTCCCCGCCACCATCGACCTCGCGGGGGCCGAGATCGAGCTCGTGCCCGCGTTCTCGCGGGAGCTGAAGTTGCGCCGCGCGCTCGCCCAGATCAGCGGCTCCTACGATTTCACGTTGATCGACTGCCCACCTTCCCTCGGGCTCCTCACGGTCAACGGCCTCGCGGCTTCGGATGACGTCATCGTGCCAATCCAGTGCGAGTACTACGCACTCGAGGGCCTCGGACAACTCCTCCGCAACGTTGCGCTCGTGAAATCGAACCTCAATCCGGCGCTCGAGGTCCGCGGGATCGTGCTCACGATGTACGACGCCCGGACGAAGCTGGCCGAGCAGGTGGAGCGGGAAGTTCGGGCGCATTTCGGAGCGAAGGTCTATCGCACGGTCGTCCCGAGAACGGTGCGTATCTCTGAAGCGCCATCGTTCGGTCAGCCGGTGACGGTGTTCGATTCGACCTCGCGAGGCGCCCTCGCATATCGCGAGCTGGCCAAGGAGGTGAGCCGTGGCGCGACCCGGAGGGCTGGGTAGGGGGCTCGGTGCCCTGATCCCGAGCGGGACGGTCGCGGAACAGGCCGGCGGCTTGGCCGATATCCCGACCGCGGACATCCGGCCGAACCCTCAACAGCCGCGCGAGTACTTCGACGAGGAAACCCTGGCCGGGCTCGCCGATTCAATTCGCGAGGTCGGCATCCTGCAGCCCGTCCTCGTGCGCGCCGCCGAGAACGGCGGCTACGAGCTCATCGCAGGCGAGCGGCGCTGGCGTGCGGCCCGGCGCATCGGTCTGCAAACCGTGCCGGCGATGGTCCGGGTCGCGGACGACGCGGCCATGCTCCAGCACGCCATCGTCGAGAACGTCCAGCGGGAAGAGCTGAATCCGCTCGAGGAAGCAGGCGCGTATCAACAACTGATCGAGGATTTCTCGCTGACCCACGACGAGGTGGCGACGCGCGTGGGCAAGAGCCGGGTGACAATCACAAACACGCTTCGGCTCCTGCAACTGCCGCCGTCGATTCAGCGATGCCTCAAGGACCGCACAATTCGTAGGGGTCACGCGCGAGCGCTGCTCGGGACACCGGACCGTGCCTTCCAAGAGCAGCTCGCGCGGCGGGTCGTCGCCGAAGACCTCTCGGTTCGGGAGGTCGAAGAGGCGATTCGGAAGCGTCAGGAGTCGTCGTCGGCCAAGCCCGAGGTCGCGGCCGCGGCGGCGGACCCCGGTGGCCGGCTGCGCGCGCCGGGGCTGATGGAGCTCGAGGAGCTCCTCGGCGACTACCTCGAGACCCGGGTCAGGATCACGATGGGCGCCCGGCACGGCCGAGTGCTGATCGAGTTCGCGAACCTCGAGGATCTCGAGCGCATATACCGCGCCATGAGCCAAGGACCCGCGGGAGTCGGGTACTAGGACAGGCGGTCGGGCGGTTCCTCGACTCGCGGCTCCTCGAGCCCGCGACGGAAACCCTCGACCAGCGCGCGCGTCACCTCGGGGAGCCCGGCGGTGAGTATCGCCCGCGCGTCGGCGTGATCGCGGCCGACGAGCTCGCAGACCACCGCGGTCATGCGCGTCTCGCGGAGAAACCTGTAAGTGCGACCGATCGGCTCGTCGACGTCATCGCGTATCGATCGCAGCGACTCCGTCAACCGCAGCGCGAGGCAGAGCCCCCCTTCCGAGCGGAACGATCGGCTGGCGAAGTAGGCGCAACGCACGCCGGGTTCGCCGCTGTTCGTGAGCGCGACGAACGCGCCGGCCCGGAACCGGTTGGCCTCCGCGGTCAGCACGCTCGCGTTGTCGCCCGAGGCGTCGAGACCGACCACCCCGCCCAGGTTGCCCATCGCACGCGCGACCGCTTGAGCGAGTGCACCCATCGCGGGCTCCGCGACCAGGAAGACGCGTAGGCCGTCGAGCCGTAGGGGCGAGCGGCGGAGGTCTTCCCGTTCGCGCACGCTTGCCACCGAGCCGGCTGCGAGACCGCTCACGCGGGCCATCGCGGCCAACGTGGCGGGTCCGCAAACGCCGTCGGCCGTCGCGCCTGCGTTTCGCTGGAACTGGCGCAGGGCGGACTCGGTCTCGGGCCCGAGGATGCCGTCTTCGCGTCCCGCGTCGAAGCCGACTGCGTTCAACCGACGCTGGAGCTCGGCGACGTCGTCGCCCCGCAGCATGTCACCGGACAGATACAGCAGGCGATCGCCGAGCAGGAAGCCACTCTCGATGAGGGCGCCCCACGTTTCGGGGCCGCAGATGCCGTCGACGCGCAGGCCGCGCTGTTGCTGGAACGCGCGCACGGCTGCCTCGAGCGTGTCGTCGAAGACGTCGCGCGCCGCAGGGTGCGAACGAAGACGCAAGCCGAGCCGCGTGCTGAGGTCGCGGACCGCGTTGCCGCGGTCACCCCGCCGAAGCACTACGGAACCGGTCAATCGATGAACTCGGCGAGCTCCTCGAGCAGCTGCGGCTTGCCCTTGGCGCCCACGAGACGCTTCTTCACCTCACCGTCCGCGATGACCAACAGCGTCGGGATGCTCATGACCTCGTAGCGCCGCGCGACGTTCGGGTTGTCGTCGACGTTGAGCTTCGCGATCTGTATCCGTCCCGGGTGCTCTTTGGCAATGGCTTCCAGCACTGGTGCGATCATCTTGCACGGCCCGCACCACTCCGCCCAGAAGTCGACGAGGATCGGCGTGTCGGCGCCGCCGATGCTCTCGTCGAAGGTCGCATCGGTGAGCGTCAGAATACCGTCAGACACTGGGCACCTTTCTGTCCTCGACAGCCGTGGTCACGTCGCCGAGGGTCTCGAGGTAGCGCTCGGTCTCGAGCGCCGCCATGCATCCGGAGCCGGCCGCGGTGACCGCCTGCCGGTAAATGTGGTCCTGGACGTCGCCCGCGGCGAAGACCCCGGGCACCGACGTCACGGTCGTGCCGGGCACGGTCACGATATATCCACCGTCGTCGAGGTCGAGCTGGCCCGCGAAGAGCTTCGTATTCGGATCGTGGCCGATCGCCACGAACAATCCCGTCACGGGGAGCTCGCTGTCGGCGCCGGTCTCGACGTCGCGCAATTCCAACGCTTCGACGCGACCGCTGCCCTTCACGCCGGTGACCCGGCTGTTCCAGCGAAACTCGATCTTCGGATTCGCGAACGCGCGGTCTTGCATGATCTTCGACGCGCGGAGCTCCTTGCGGCGGTGCACGAGCGTGACCTTGTCGGCGAACTTCGTGAGGAAGTTCGCCTCCTCGATCGCCGAGTCGCCGCCGCCGACGACTGCGATCTCGTGGCCTCGGAAGAAGAATCCGTCACAGGTGGCGCACGTGGAAACGCCGCGACCCAGCAGGCTTTGCTCGGTCGACAGGCCGAGCATTCGGGCCTGCGCGCCGGTGGCGACGATCACCGCTCTCGCCAGTTCGTCGCGCCCGCTGACCCGGACGCGAAAAGGCGTGCTCGTGAAGTCGACCTCCTCGACATCGGCGGTGACGAACTCCGCACCGAATCGTTCCGCCTGCTCGCGGAACTTCGCCATGAGGTCGGGGCCGATGACGCCATCGGGGAAGCCGGGGTAGTTCTCTACGTCGGTGGTCAGCATGAGCTGGCCGCCGGCCTGCAGACCCTCGACGACCAGCGGCTTCAGATTTGCTCGCGCCGTGTAGATCGCGGCCGTGAGGCCCGCCGGCCCGGATCCGATGATGATCACATCCCGCGCGCTCATTGGCAGTTGTTTCCGTTCATGGCCGAAGCTTTGATCAGGGATTTCGTCTGGTCCAGGAGAACGCACCGGCGAGCACGAAGATTCCGCCGAGCGTGACCCAGGCCGCCCAGCTATAGCCCTGTTCGAGCAGTACGAGGCCCCGGAAGGCGCCGACGGTCAACATCACGGCCGCGGGCAGCGCGACCAGCGCGGCGAACAGCCCGTAGACGATCGCACGAGAGATCGCGCGCGCCGGCTCGACCGTTCGATCGCGCGCCATCGCGACAGTTCGCTCGATCACGTCGGTCGCTTCGGTGGTCCAGTCGCTCACTCGAGTCCCCCGGCTCTTCCCCGGCCCGGCAGCGTACATGCCGCGACGATCCGTGACCCGGGCCGGTCAGCTCAACATCTGGACGTTCAAGAGGGTGCAGTTGGTGTCTTCGACCACCACAGTGTGCTCGCGGGCGCCGGCGAACACGAGGACGACCACCGGCTTGCCCGACAAGGTCGCCGTCGCGCGCAGCACCGGAGTGCCGCCGAGCAGGAGCTGCGGGGGAGCCGCGCACGCGGCGGCAGCGCTCGTGGCCCGATCGACCGACTTCGTACTGGAGCCAATCGCGGCGGGAGCGCCGAACTCGTCCTGGTTGTGGGCGTTGTATCCGCTGGCGCCGGTCGCATCGAGGGCGCTGCGCGAGGGAGCGGCGTGGGAGACCGCGGCGAGTGCGAGGTCGTGCACGTTCAAGAACGGGCCGAGGTCGGACGACGGCACGGGCGTGCTGCCTTCGGCGGTCGCGGCCTTGTCGGGCGTCGGCGCACCGGCTGCGCGTTTGGCGCCGGTGGTGTTCGTTTCGGATCGGCTCCCGCTCAACCCGCCCGCGACCCCGACGACCGCGGCAATCACGGCCGCCAGCCCACCTGCGGCCAGGAGGAGTCGACGCCGGCGATTCCTGCGGTCCCCGTCTCGTGTCGCGTTCTCCTCCTCGGCGGCACGGACGGCCTTCGCGCGGAGTCGGGCGGCGAGCAGTTCCTCGATCTCGGGGGGTTCGCTCAGCCGGTCGCGAGCCGCGGCGAGAGCGGCGCGGCGCTCCGCGGTGCCCGGAGTAGAGCGAAGGCGCGCGGCCGCGTCGTCGGTGCTCAGACCGAGATCGAGCGCAGCCGCGGCGAGCTCACCGTCGAGCTCGGCGGAAAGGAGCTCGTCGAGCTCGTCAGGTTGGAGGGGAGGTCTGTGGTCGTCCATGGGCTTCAGGCAGTTGGATGCTCGGACGGGGTCTCCCGGTTCCCGAGGAGATCCGCGAGTGCCGCGCGGCCCCGAGAGATCCGAGAGCGGACGGTGCCGGGGGGGATGCCCAGCACGTCACCGATCTCCGCGTAATCCATGCCCACCAGATCGCGTAGCGCGACCGCCGCCCGATACTCGGGAGTCAGCTGGGCGAGCGCGGCGTCGACGTCGAGACGGTCGATGCTTCCGGAGTCGGTCTCCGCACCGCGGGTTCTCCGGCCGGTCTCCGGCAGGTGCTCGAGCGGGACGGGACGCCGAGCCCGCCGGCGCGCCTCGTCGAGCGCCGCGTTCGAGGCGACGCGGTACGCCCAGGTCGAGAACTTGGCGCGGCCGTCGAACGACCCGATCTTGCGCGCGATCGCGATGAGCGCTTCTTGGGTGGCGTCGAGCGCATCGTCGGGATTGCCGAGAATTCTCCGACACACGCCGTGCACCAGCGCGGTGTGGTTTCGCAACAGTGCGTCGAGGGCCCCGTTGTCACCATCGGCGGCCCGCCGGGCCAGAACTTCGTCGTCAGCGTCGTCCTGCACAGACGACGCTCACTCCTGCCGATCGATCCAAGCGATTCCCATGACCCGCGGGCCGGTGTGAACACCGATGACGGGGCCGATCGAGCCGACCGTCACCTCGGCGTCGGGCACCGCCGGCTCGAGCATCGCGAGGAACTCGTCGAGGTCGGGCGCGTTGGCGTGCAGCACGCTGATGAGCTCGACCTTCCCGACCGGGATCTGGTCGACGAGGAAGCGCAACGCCTTGGAACGGGTGCGAACCCGCCCCGCGGGCTCGACCGCACCGTCGAGCACGCTGATGATCGGCTTGATCGACAGCATCGAGCCGAGCAGGGCCTGAGCGCCGCCGATGCGGCCGCCCTTGCGCAAGTACTCGAGCGTGTCGAGCGTCGCGAAGACGTGCTCGCGCTCCCGCCGCGCGTTCACCTCGCTCACGATCTCGTCGAGCGAGGCGCCGGCGCGAGCGCGCCGCGCCGCATGGAGTACGAGGTTGCCGATGCCCATCGACGCGCTCAACGAGTCGATGATCTCGATCGGCGTTGTGCCGTCGAGCGCCTTGGCTGCGACCTGCGCAGACTGCATCGTTGCCGACAGCCGGGCGGACAGGTTGATGCAGACGATCGCGCTTGCACCGTCGTCGCTCAGGCGACGGAACGTCTCCTCGAACGCGCCGACGGAGGGCGCAGCCGTCTCGGGGAGCACGGGCGAGGCCGCGAGCTCGCGCCAGAACGCGTCGATGCTCAACTCCTTGCGGTCGACGTACTCGCGATCGCCGAAGCGAATGGTGAGCGGCACGACCTCGACGCCGAGCTCCGCACAGATCGCCTCCGGGAGATCGCACGCGCTGTCGGTCACGATGCGAACAGGCATGCGCCCTCCTCGGTTGTGTTTTGCACGACGAGCCTCGCCTTGGATCCCGGCGCCATGCTCATGGTTACACGCCCATGGTTACACGCCGGACGGGGTTGCGCCGCGCCGCCGCACCAAGCCTACGAGCGAGGCGAGCTCCTCGGAACGCAGGACGGCGAGAGCGACGACGTACACGAGGGTGCCGGCCGTCGCCGCGGCCGCGGTCGCCAGCAACGCCACGCCGGGCGACGAGCGCCCGAT
>JALYLU010000295.1 GCA_030774075.1 Actinomycetota bacterium
CAGCGCACACGAATGGTTCCTCCCGGCGGTGATCGCGGTCGCGGTGGACTGGCCGGTCACCACCACCGGCGTCGACGCGTTGGTGAACGTGCCGTTCCCCAACTGGCCAGAACCATTCAAACCCCAGCACTTCGCCGTGCCACTCGCCAACAACGCACACGAATGGGCGTTGCCCGCGCTGATCGCGACCGCCCTGGTCCCGGCGCTCAAGCCGTTCACCGCCACCGGCTTCGACGCATTGGTCGTGGAGCCATTGCCCAACTGGCCAGAACCATTACCGCCCCAACACTTCACCTTGCCGTTGGCCAACAGCGAACACGAATGAGACCCACCCGCCGCGATCGCGGGCGTCACCGTCCGGGCACCCGCCCGATGCGAAACCGCCCCCGCAGGCACCATTCCCCACACCAACCCAGCCGCGACCAACAACAACCCAACACCAAGACGCCGCATCATGACTCCCCCACCAGCTGCGCTGGCTCGCCCACCAAGCGTGCTCGCGAGGCTACCCGCACCATCAAGCGCGGGTCAACGGCCACGATCCGCGCGACTCGCTCTTACGCGAGTCCGTGAAGGCGCGCAAATACTGCTTTCCCGACCGGGTTCGGCAGCCAAGGCAGCGAGAGGAACTCTTCCTCGTCGAGCTCGCGCATCTTCTTGACCGAGCCGAACTCCTTGAGAAGACGCTTCTTGCGGGTCGGGCCCAGGCCGGGCACGTCGTCAATCGCCGACACGATCATCTTCTTGTCGCGCAGTTGCCGGTGGTAGGTGATGGCGAACCGGTGGGCCTCGTCGCGGACCTGCTGCAGGAGATACAACGCCTCCGAATCGCGGGGAATGCGCACCGGATCCGGCCGGCCCGGCAGATACACCTCTTCGAAGCGCTTGGCGAGGCTGGCCACGCAGATGTCCTCGAGTCCGAGCTCCTCGAGCACGCGGACCGCCACCCCGAGCTGACCCTTCCCGCCGTCGATCAGCAGCAGGTTGGGCGGATACGCGAACCGCTTACCCGTGTGCGCGCCTTCGTCGCGCTCGCGCAGATAGTTGCGGAATCGGCGGGTCAGCACGTCCTCCATCGACGCGAAGTCGTCCTGGCCGTCGAGCCCGCGCACCTTGAAGCGGCGGTAGTCCGACCGCTTCGGCAAGCCGTCTTCCATCACGACCATCGACCCGACGATCTCCGTGCCCTGCAGGTTCGAGATGTCGAAGCATTCGATCCGCAATGGCGCTTCCGGCAGTCCGAGCTCCTCCTGCAGTGAGACCAGCGCGCGGGCGCGGGCGTTGTGGTCGGAGGCGCGCCGCAGCTTGTGACGTTGGAACGACTCGCGCGCGTTCAGAGTCGCGGTCTGCAGCAAGTCGCGCTTGCCGCCGCGCTGCGGCACCCGTACACGTACTTTGCTCCCGCGATTCAACGTGAGGAACTCTTCGTAGAGCTCGCGGTCGTCGGGCTCGACGGGCACCAGGATCTCCCGCGGGACGTCTTCCTTCGGCGCGTCGGCGTAGAGCTGCTCCACGATGCGCGCGACCAGCGCCGGCGTTTCGACATCCTCGACCTTGTCGACCACGAGGCCCTTGCGCCCGACGACTCTCCCCTTGCGCACATAGAACACCTGCACGCTCGCTTCGAGGGCGTCCTCATCGAGGCCGATGAGGTCGAAGTCCTCCTCGCGGCTGGCCACCATCTGTTGGCGTTCGATCGCCTTGCGGACGCTTGCGAGCTGATCACGCACCCGCGCCGCGAGCTCGAACTCGAGCTGGTCGGCCGCGTCGCGCATCCGCTGCTCGAGCCGTTGGATGATCGCATCGTGTTCGCCGTCGAGGAAGTCGAGGAGGTCGCGAACGAGCTTGTCGTAGTCGTCGTGGTTGATGTCGCCGACGCACGGCGCGGCGCATTTCTCGATGTGCGCGTAGAGGCACGGACGACCAAGGCGATGATGCCGGTCGAACTTCGCCTTCGTGCACGTGCGGATCGGGAAGGTGCGCAGGAGGAGGTCGAGCGTCTCGCGGATGGCGTAGGCGTGCGCGTAGGGGCCGAAGTAACGCACGCCCTTGCGCTTCTGCCCGCGTAGCACCATCGCGCGGGGCCAGTCCTCGTCGATGGTAACCGCGAGGTACGGGTAGCTCTTGTCGTCTTTCAGGCGGATGTTGAAGCGCGGCTTGTGCCGTTTGATGAGGTTGAACTCCAAGAAAAAGGCCTCGACCTCGTTCTTGGCGACAATCCACTCGACCGACGCGGCCATGGTCACCATCTGCCGGGTTCGCTCGGCGAGCAGCTCGGGCTGCAGGAAGTAGTTCGACAACCGGCTGCGGAGGCTCTTCGCCTTCCCGACGTAGATCACCCGGCCTTCGGCATCGAGGAACTGGTACGAGCCGGGGGCGTCGGGGATCGAACCGGTCTCGGGGCGGGCAACCACAGCGTCATTGTCGCGGGCCGGCGAGACTGCCGGGCGCCCGCCGGGCCTCTGATGCCGGGCCCGCCGAACGGTGATCGCCGGAAAACCCGTGTCGAAGAATCTTCCGAAGAATCTTCAGCACGGATTCGTCGGGAGAGCGTGCCGGCGTGCCGGGCTCCTTCCACTCGACATGAGTGTTATGGTGGCTGCACGCCGGCCCGGTATCCGGCGTTTCCATCAGAGCTCCGAGGCCGACAACCCCGCGGTGCTGGCGACCGGGCTGCCACCCGCCGGCCGACGAGGAGTAACCCCGAAACGGGGAGGCCCACATGCTGCGACTCCAGGCTCCGCTCCCGGATGACTTCACCCTCGCGACCGACGACCAGCTCGTCGACCGCATCGCAGCCGCCAAGAGGACGCTCGGCGACCGGCTGGTGATCCTCGGTCACCACTACCAGCGGGACGAGGTGATTCGCTGGGCCGACGCGGTCGGCGACTCGTTCCTGCTCGCCCGCTTCGCAGCCGACAACGAGGTCGCGACCGACATCGTCTTCTGCGGTGTGCATTTCATGGCGGAGTCGGCCGACGTGCTGACCGGTCCACATCAACGAGTCATCCTCCCCGACCTCAACGCCGGCTGCTCCATGGCCGACATGGCCAACGTCGATCAGGTCGACGAGGCGTGGGACGAGATCGCAGCCATCACCGCCATCGACCGGGTCGTGCCGATCACGTACATGAACTCCTCCGCCGCGCTGAAGGCGTTTGTGGGGCGTAACGGGGGCGCGGTGTGCACGTCGTCCAACGCCCGAGCCGTGCTCGAGTGGGCGCTCGCGCATGGCGAAAAAGTGCTCTTCTTCCCCGACCAGCACCTCGGCCGCAACACGGGCTACACGATGGGCTACGGAGAGGCCGACATGCGGGTGTGGAACCCACACCAGGAATGCGGAGGGCTCGAGGAGCGCGACGTGAAGGACGCGACGCTGCTCCTCTGGAAGGGACACTGCTCGGTGCACCAGCGGTTCCGGCCCGCGCACGTGGAAGCCGCGCGCGCCGAGTATCCCGGCATCGAGATCATCGTGCATCCCGAGTGCGCGCACGACGTCGTGGAGGTCGCCGACCGGGTCGGATCGACGGAGCGAATCCAGGAGTGGGTGCGTGCCGCCCCCGCGGGCGCCACGCTCGCGATCGGGACCGAGATCCACATGGTCCAGCGGCTCGCGCGCGAACACCCCGACAAGACTGTCATCTCCCTCGATCCGCTGGTGTGCCCGTGCTCGACGATGTTCCGTATCGACGCCCCGCACCTCGCGTGGGTGCTGGAGCAACTCGTCGCGGGGACTGTGGTGAATCAGATCGTCGTCGACGCCGACACCGCGGGCTGGGCCCGCACCGCCCTCGAACGGATGCTCGCGATCACCTGAGCTTGCGGGCGACCATCAGCAAGAGCCGCGGAATCGTGGCGGCGTCGCGGTACTCGGGCGCGCGCGCGAGGAAGCCTTTGGGCGGCATCGGCTCTTCCATCCGGTCGATGAGCAATCCGCGCGCGGCCATCGCGTTGACGTACTGGGAGAGGGGGCGGTGCACGAACGGCAGCACGACGCCGGGCGCCAGTTCCTCCATCGACACGTCCTCCAGCAGATAGGGCCCGATCCGCCAGTACTGCTCGTCGAGGATGTGGTCGATGATCCAGCCGCTGTTCGGCGCCTGCAGCAGCGGGTGGTTCAAGAAGAAGACGAAGCGACCGCCGGGCTCGAGCACGCGAGCGATCTCCGCGATCGCGCGCTCGTGCTCGGCGATGTGCTCGAAGACCAAGCAGACGACGACCGCGTCGAACGTGTCATCGCGGAACGGGAGCGCGTCGGCCTCGCCGCGCGCGTAGAACGCGTCGCCGCCCCGCTCGTGCGCGAGCTGGAGCTGCGCAATCGTCGGGTCGACGCCGACGACGACCGATGCACCCTCGCGAACCACGAGGCGAGCGATCTGCCCTTCGCCGGTGCCGACGTCGAGAACGCGCGCCGCGCCCGCGAGGCACTCGCGCGCCAGCGGAAGGATCTGTTCCTCGTACTCCGCGTCGGCGCCGTCGGTGAAGCCCTCCTGCCACCAGCCGGCGTTGCGTTCCCAGAGGTCGTGGTCGGCCATTCCGGAAGTTCAGCGCGTGATGCCGAGGAGCGGTGCGAGGTAACGCCCGGTGTGGCTCTCGGGGACCTTTGCCACCTGCTCGGGGGAACCTTCGGCGATGACCAGTCCGCCGCCGGACCCGCCCTCGGGACCGAGGTCGACGATCCAGTCGGCCGACTTGATCACGTCGAGATTGTGCTCGATGACGAGCATCGTGTTGCCCGCGTCGACCAGGCGCTGCAAAACGTAGAGCAGCCGCCGGACGTCCTCGAAGTGCAGGCCCGTCGTCGGCTCGTCGAGGATGTAGATGGTGTGGCCGGTCGGGCGCTTGCCGAGCTCGGTCGACAGCTTCACCCGTTGGGCCTCACCGCCCGACAACGTCGGCGCGGGCTGCCCGAGGCGCACATAACCGAGCCCGACGTCGACCAACGTCTGCAGTTGCCGGGCGATCGACGGCTGGTTCGTGAAGAACTCCAGCCCCTCTTCGATCGGCATGTCGAGAACCTCGGCGATGTTCTTGTTCTTCCATGTGATGTCGAGCGTGTCGCGGTTGTAGCGCGCGCCCTTGCAGACCTCGCACGGCACGTAGACGTCGGGCAGGAAGTGCATCTCGATCTTGATCGTGCCGTCGCCCTGGCATGCCTCGCAGCGGCCGCCCTTGACGTTGAAGGAGAACCGGCCCGGCAGGTACCCGCGGATCTTCGCCTCCTGAGTGGTCGCGAACAACGTGCGGATCTTGTCGAACACGCCGGTGTAGGTGGCCGGGTTGGAGCGCGGCGTGCGCCCGATCGGCGACTGGTCGATGTTGATCACCTTGTCGATGTGCTCGGCGCCCTCGATCTTCTTGTGTCGGCCCGGAACCTCGCGGGAGCGATAGATCTTCTGCATCAGCGCGGGATGCAGGATGTCGCCGACGAGGGAGCTCTTGCCGCTCCCGCTCACGCCCGTAACCGCGACGAAGCACCCGAGCGGGATCTCGACGTCGATGTTCTGCAGGTTGTGCTCGCGCGCGCCGCGTACCGCGAGCCAGGCGTCGCCCGGGTTGCGGCGGAGCTTGGGCACGTCGATCTTGCGCTTGCCCGACAGGTACTGCCCGGTGATCGACGCCTTCGACTTGAGCAGGTCCTTGACCGTGCCGGACACGATGATCTCGCCGCCGTGCTCGCCCGCGCCAGGACCGATGTCGACGACGTGATCGGCGACCCGAATCGTCTCTTCGTCGTGCTCGACGACGATCACGGTATTGCCGAGGTTGCGCAGGCGCACGAGCGTCTCGATCAGGCGCCGGTTGTCGCGCTGGTGCAAGCCGATCGATGGTTCGTCGAGTACATACAGGACGCCGACCAGCCCGCTGCCGATCTGCGACGCGAGCCGGATGCGCTGCGCCTCGCCTCCCGCGAGGGTGGCCGAGTTGCGATTCAGCGACAGATAGTCGAGGCCGACGTCGAGCAGGAACTGCAACCGCTCGATCACTTCCTTGAACACCCGCTCGGCGATCATGCGGTCGCGTTCGCTGAGCTCGACCGTGTGGAAGAACTGCGCGCAGTCGCCGATCGACAGCTCGCCGACCTCGTGGATGTTCTTGTCGCCGACCGTGACCGCCAGCGACGCCGGGCGCAGGCGCGCGCCCTTGCATACCGGACACGGCACGAGCCGCATGTAACCCTCGATGACCTCCCGCACCCGATCGGATTCCGACTCGGTGTGGCGGCGCTCGACCCACGGGATCACGCCTTCGTACTTCGTCGAGTACGAACGCTGACGCCCGTAGCGGTTCTTGTACCGGACGGTGACCTGCTTGGTGGCAGCTCCGTACAGGATCACTTTCTTGGCCGCGGCCTTGAGCTTCTTCCACGGCGTCGACGTGTCGAACCCGTATTCCTCCCCCACCGCGATGAGCACCCGCTTGAAGTACTCGCCGCGGAAACCCGACCAGGGCTGGATCGCGCCCTCGTCGATCGAGAGGTCGTCGTCGGAGATGACCAGCTCGGGATCCACCTGGAACCGCGTGCCCAGCCCGTCGCACTCCTCGCACGCGCCGTAGGGCGAGTTGAACGAGAAGTTGCGGGGAGCGAG
>JALYLU010000296.1 GCA_030774075.1 Actinomycetota bacterium
CGTGACAGGTGGCCACGCTGTCACCTCGAAAGCAATGCCAGCCGAAGAACTCTCGATCGCCCGGAGTCGTGTCGAGCTGACTCGCGGGATCGCCGCAGGATGGACACGTACTCCTCGTACCCGCGGGGATCTCGTTGGGAAAACCGGGTACGTCCATCGTGGTATTGCGGCCGAAAATGAAGACGCCCGAGCGGTCGCAGATCGGACAGCGGCTAATGGCGTCGACGAAGGCATCAATGACGTTCTTGACCTGCGTCACCGTGATTCCTTCTTGCGCTGTGGCGGCGAGGCTATGAGCCGTTTCGATCTTCATGGCCAGGCACAGTACGACCGAAGCTCGCGGCCCGCTAGGTGAAAGGCTGCCCGACCACTTGACGCTCGTTCGGGCTTTGACACGCGAGGTAACGTCGGGATTGGTAGCGGCTCCGACGAGGAGGTGCTTGATGGAAGAGGACAGTCCACCCCGCCATGACCGGGTCGGTCCCGCCCGGTGACGCGCGCGAACCTCCGACCGAGATGGCAGCGGCCACGACACTGACGGTTCCGAGCGCGTCCAACGGTGCGATCGACCCAAAACGGAGAAACGCCCCGGCCCACAATCAGCCGGGGCGTTTTCCTTATTCGGGTGACTCGGAGTCGCGGTAGCAATATCCATGCGCGGTCTGGACATTCCCACAAGGGCTGCGTAGCTTCGGCGCATGGTTGGTCGACGGAACGTTCGCACGATCGCATTGTTTGCCGCGGTGAGCATGACGCTCGCGGTTGCCATTCTCGGTCAGGCCGGTGGCGCGGGCGCGAAGGACGAACGGCGTGCCCAGCCGCAAGGTGTGTCGGGCG
The DNA here is from genome assembly GCA_030774075.1 of Actinomycetota bacterium. Lineage (GTDB taxonomy): Bacteria > Actinomycetota > Acidimicrobiia > IMCC26256 > PALSA-610 > PALSA-610. The sequence goes on from JALYLU010000296.1 coordinate 838, forward strand.
ACATCACGAAGATCGATCACGTCGTCGTGCTCATGCAGGAGAACCGGTCGTACGACGACTACTTCTCGCAGCTGCACTTCCAAGGCCAACCGCAGGCGGAAGCCGAGTCGCAGAAGCCGAACGCGAACCCGCTGGGTGGTCCACCGATTCACCCATTCCTCAAGAACAATCCCTGCGAGGTCGCCGACCTCGACCACTCGTGGAACGGCACCCACCGTGAATGGGACGGCGGGCGTATGGACGGCTTCACCGCGGCCAACGTCGACACCGCCGATCCGACCGGCAGCCGCACGATGGGCTATTACGACTCGAAGACGTTGCCGTTCTACTACGGCATCGCGAACGAGTTCTCGGTCGCCGATCGCTACTTCGCATCGGCACTCACGCAGACGTTCCCGAACCGCTTCTACCTTCTGACCGGCACGTCGTTCGGGCACATCCGCAACGACCTTGCCATCTACAGCCAAAAGACGATCTTCCAGTCGCTCGACGAGGCTCAATCACCGGTGAGCTGGAAGATTTATCTCGCGTCAGCCCAGATTGAACTGTTGTTCTCGTACGTGATGCAGCACGCGGCGGGTCACGTGTTCCCGATCTCGCAGTACTACACCGACGCTGCGAACGGCACGCTTCCGCAGGTGTCGTTCCTCGAATCGGACCCGTTCGGCGACAAGAACACCGAGTCGGACGAGCACCCGCCCGCGAACGTGCAGGTGGGCGAGAAGTTCACGCACGACGCCATGAGCGCGCTCGTGCACAGTTCAAACTGGTCTTCGTCGGCGTTCTTCCTCACCTACGACGAGCACGGCGGCTACTACGACCACGTGAGCCCGCCACCGGCTCCGGTACCGGACGACATCCCTCCGATGTTGCAACCGGGCGACGTGCCGGCCGCGTTCGATCGCTACGGCATCCGCGTGCCCACGCTCGTCGTATCACCGTACGCCAAGGCCCATCACGTGTCGCACACGGTGTATGACCACACGTCGATTCTGAAGTTCATCGAAACGCGCTTCGGCTTGCCCGCCTTGACACACCGCGATGCCGCGGCCGATCCGATGCTCGACATGTTCGACTTCACCCATGTCTCGCACCCGAATCCGGTCCTGCCCGACGCGCCAGTCGACCCCGCGGGCGTCGCAGCATGTAACGCCCTCCCCTAGCGAGATCGCAGCCTCCCGAGAAGTCCAATGAGGGCGCCGGGGTTCCGAGTTTCGCGCGCCTATTGGTATTGCACCGACCACGTCACGATCCCGACGGCCGCGGCGCCCACCTGGTTGGCGGTCACCTGGAGGTCGAAGAGATCGCCGGCGCTGAACGCGGAATTCAACCCGGTCACATGACACGTCGTCACCGAAGGCCCCGACGGGGTGCAGTTCGTTGTCGTGTCCGCCGCGCCGTTCTTGCGCACGGCGAACGTCAGCTTCTGATTACTGCCGCCTGCGCCCGAGAGGCTGACGTAAAGCGCCTTCACGGTGCCCGACACCGGCATCGGAATCTGCGTCGGAGCTGCTGAAGTACACGTCGACGCGAGATTCACCCCCGCTCCGATGCCGACGAAGTCGCACGGCGACGTTGGAAGAGGAGCGAGAAGCGACAGCGTGCCCGTGCCTCCCATGAGCAGACCATTCGCCGCGCCGGTCGCGCCCGCGAGGCCTTGAACACCCTGTGGTCCAGTCGCACCGTCAACGCCTTGAATGCCTTCGGGTCCGGTCGCGCCGATCGGACCTTGAACGCCGCGCGGTCCGGTCGCCCCCGCGACACCGTCAACGCCGTCAACGCCTGGCGGACCGGTCGCGCCCGCGACGCCGTCAACGCCGTCAACGCCTGGCGGTCCGGTCGCGCCGATCAGACCCTGAACGCCGCGCGGTCCGGTCACGCCCACCGCTCCCTGCGGTCCGGTTGCGCCGCTCGGACCTCGAACGCCTTGCAGTCCCCGCAATCCTCGCGGTCCGATGGCCCCCTTGCTCGCGACGAGGCTCCAATAGGTTCCGCCACGCGCCACGACCAACCGGCCTTGCCCCGCTTCCCCCGCATCTCGAAGCCTCCCTACGCGCACGATCCGCGTCCCCTGGCGCGGGCGGCCTTCCGTGGCGACGCCTTGGGGTTACCCCCTTGCGCCGAGTTATATCCAACTCTTGCCAATTTCTATCCAACGACCGATCACGCTCTCATCACCGGGAGCACTGTGTTGGTCTTGGATTCGGGTCTGACGCGCAGACGCATCTTGTTGAGTCCGTGTCCCGCACGCCCTTCGAGCTCGTACTGCTCGCAGAACGCGCTCGCACGAGACGGTTCTCGGAGGCTGAGTCCGAGCCCCGCGCTCTGGCCGACGTTCGATTGTCACTACTAGGGTTCGGTCCGCTCGGTCTCGTCGAGGAGGCTCGGAATGGCGGAGTTCCCTACGATCACGCATGTCGCGCTGACGGTAAGCGACCTGGGTCGAAGTGTTCCTTGGTACGAAAAGTTGTTCGGTACGAAGCCGGTCCTCGACGAGGACACGGGACCGTTCCACCACGTTGTCTGGCTCGTCGGCCAGACGCTGGTGGGCATCCATCAATTCCCGGACCCGGCGAGCAGCGAGCCGTTCAACGAGCGCCGGATCGGCCTCGATCATCTCGCGTTTGCGTGCGCCAACCGCTCCGAGCTTGCCGAGTGGGAGGCTCGGTTGAACGATCTCGGCATCGCCAACGGCGGCATTGTCGACGCGTCGTATGGTTCCGGTCTGTCGTTCCGCGATCCGGACAACATCGCGTTAGAGTTCTTCGCTCCGCCTGGCTGATCACGCCGGGTTGGACCAGGTCTCGACGCTCAGGCGTCGGGAGCGAGCTCCTCGAGACCTTGCGTGACAAAAGCCCGGAGGTCGTCGAACCCCGCGAACGGCGCGGCGTCGGCATCAGCACGCGCGAGCACTTCGTCGGCCGACGCACCCGCGCGCAGAGCCGCGTAGAGGTACACCACCGCCGAAGAACGAGGCCCGGCCCGGCACGTGACCAGCGTCGGCCGCGGCAAGCGATCGAGCGCAGCGATGTGCCGTCGCGCCATCTCGATGTCGAGCACGCGCGGCGGATCGGAGATGATGTTCTCGGACTCCCGAACGGCGGCCTGCACCTGCGTGTACGACATGCCCCCGTCCATCGCCGCGAACTCTTCGCCACAGAGGAAAAGCCACGATGCGGCCCCGACCTCATGAGCGAAGGCCTCAGGATCGGCGATCGGTGCGCGGTTGAAGGTGAGATTTGCGGGCACCTCGAAACTGACCATCTCCCTACGGTACCTCCGTGCGCCGTTGAGTCTTCGAGCCTCCCCGGGTGGAGCGTGCGTCCGCGATGTCACACTCCGGGCGTTGCCGGCGTCCTTGTTGATGTACCCGACCCAGACGAGTCCGGGCGCACATCGAAAGGGACAAACTCATGAAGCTTGCAGTGTTCGGGGCGAATGGCCCGACCGGACGACTCCTCACCCAACTGGCGCTCGACGAGCACCACGACGTGGTCGCCTTCACCCGCCACCCTGACGTCTTCCCGTTCGAGCACCGGCGCCTCGACGTTGTCGCGGGCGATGTCCATGACGTGGCTGCCGTCGCTTCGGCCGTCGACGCGGCCGACGCCGTGCTCTCCACCCTCGGCGTACCCTTTGCCAAGACTCCGATCAGCGTCTACTCGGAGGGCGTCGCCAACATCATTACCGGGATGCGGGCCGCCGACATCAAGCGTTTCGCATGCGTCAGCTCCAGTGCCGTAGGCCCACACCCCGAGCCGCTCGGCGGATTCATCTTCGAGAAGATCATGCAAACGTATGTCGTCAACAAGCTCGGCAGGACCGTGTATGACGACATGCGCCGGATGGAAGCGCTGGTTTCCGACAGCGACCTTGCCTGGACGATCGTCCGCCCGTCCGGGTTGTTCGAGGCGCAGGCCGTTTCGGCGTACGCCGTCGCGATCGACCACATCGGCTTTCGGTTCACCGCCCGGATCGACCTGGCCGACTGTCTGTTGCGCCAAGCGCTCGACGACACCTACGCGCGCTCGACGATCGCGGTTGCAACGCCGAGCGCCAAGCCCTCGATGCTGAGGTTGATCTGGCAGGAGGGCATCCGCAAAAAGGCGTGAAGACACGCCATAGCCCTTGTTCGCAACCTGGCATTATGAGGAACCCGATGGAGAGACCTGACCACACTGCATCCGGCGCTGAGGCGGCATTCAGCGCGCTGTGGAAAGCACACCGACGACGGATGCTCGATCTCGCCTTTCGCATATTGTTGGACTTCCGCGACTCCGAGGACGTGGTGCAGGAAGCGTTCACCCGCCTGGCCCGCATGGACATCGCCCGCATCGACGATCCCGAGGGGTGGTTGGTCGTCGTCACCACCAGGCTGTGCCTCGACAGCCTCCGCACGCGACGGCGACGACCGACCGATGTTCTGGACGTCGTCGGCGATACCTTCGACCCGCACGCACTCGATCCGTCGAGTCAGGTCACGCTCGTCGACAACGTCACCCTGGCGATGCATGCCCTCCTCGAGCGGCTGAGTCCGGCAGAGCGGACTTCGTTCGTCCTGCACGACGTATTCCAGTACTCGTTCGAGGACGTCGCGACGATCGTCGGACGCAGCCCGGCGTCGTGCCGTCAACTCGCCAGTCGGGCCCGCCGGACCCTGCAGGCCGAGTCGGCGACCGGCCGGTTCCCGGTTGACTCCGCGCTGCAGCACCAGGTCAGCGAGCGATTCATCGACGCATGCACGGGCGGCGATCTGGACGGTCTCCTGGCGTTGCTCGACCCAGCAGTCGACGGCGCGGGCGACATTGTTCCCGGCGTGCTGGTCGGGGCCACCGAGGTCGCTCCAGGAATTCTGCGCTACCTCGGCCCGCCGGCTTCGCCGACGCTGTTGCACCTGCCCGTCGGAGATCGAGTCGGCATCGTCGCGATGCGCGACCGTCGAGTGCTCGCGCTCGTCCTGTTGACGATAGAAAACGGTCTGGTCGTCCATGTCGACGCGTTGGCAGGAGAGGGTCCGCGCGCGGCGGTGAGCGCAGTGCTCGGGCTGCGCTGAAGCGCACCACCGCGGACGGCCGCGTCATGCGCCCACACGTGTCAATCAGAGGGTCGGGGTGTTTCGTCGCTGAGAATGGCGCCGCTTCCGGTGCCGGGCGGCTCGCGGCGGGCAGGGCGCTCGATGCCGGGCGCGAGCGCGTCGGCCAATCGTTCAATAGCCGCGGCCAGTTCCTGCGTCCGGGCGTCGTCGGTCCGGAGTTGGTCGGTCACGACGAGGCTGACGCCGACGGCCGACAGCAATACCAGCGCCATGCCGGCCGACGCCAGATACGGAAGCTGATGGTTGAGCGACGGCTCGAGGCTCAACTTCAGATAGCCGACCAAGCCGACGATTGCCGCCGCGGCGAGGGAAGCGACGCCGACGATGAGGCGCCAGCGGCCGGTGGTGTCAGTCATGGAAATGCTCCTCCTGCGGGTTGCATATGGTCGGATCTCACTTGATCGGGCGGCATCACGACGGATCGGCTTCGCGCCGGCCGAGATACGCGTCGCGTAGCCGGCCCTGCATCGCACGCATGTCGGCCCCTTCGGCGCGGTCGACGACCTGGCCCTTCTCGAGCACGAACGCTCGGTCGGCGAGGTCGAGGGCACCGGCGTTCTGCTCGACGACGAGTACGGCGGTGCCGGCCGTGCGACGCACCTCGGCGATCAGGTCGAA
>JALYLU010000297.1 GCA_030774075.1 Actinomycetota bacterium
AGGCGCGGCGCATTGCCGAGCTCATCCCCGGCGCTCGCCTCGAGCTGATGCGCGGCGGCGGTCACATGCTGATGCTCGAGCGGAGCGACGAGCTCGACCGGCTGATCGTCGACTTCGCTCGCGACGTGCGCGGCGTGGCGACCTGACCCGGTCGCACGCGCGACGATTCCCCCGTGCCGAGCTTTGCCGTCCCCGGAGTACGCGTCGGGCATGCCACCCGGGACGGCACCGGGGTAACCGTCATGTTGTTCGCCTCGGGCTCGGTGGGATCGGGGGAGGTGCGCGGAGGCGCGCCCGCGACCCGAGAGATGGATCTGCTCGATCCCTCTCGCACCGTCACGCGCATCGACGCGATCGTGCTCGCAGGCGGCTCCGCCTTCGGGCTCGCCGCCGCCGACGGCGTGATGCAGTACCTCTCCGAGCGCGGCCAGGGATACGTGACCGCGGCCGGGCCCGTGCCGATCGTCCCCGCCGCGTGCATCTTCGATCTCGTGGAGGCGACGGACGTGCCTCCCGGCGCCGGCGACGGCTACGAAGCCGCCGTCGCGGCGGCACGCGACGAGGAGCTCGAGACGGGTCGGGTCGGGGCGGGCGCGGGTGCGACCGTGGGGAAGTGGCGCGGCCGCGAGTGGGCGGTGCCCGGCGGTGTGGGCGTCGCCGCGACCACGGTCGACGGCGTCCGGGTCGGTGCATTGGCGGTTGTCAACGCGCTCGGCGACGTCATCGCCGCGGACGGTACGACACGGGCGGGGTCGATCGCGCCCACCGGTGCGCCGGGCTTCCCGAGCCCTTCGCCGTTCGAGGAAGGCCGCGCGAACACCACGCTGGCCGTCGTGGTCACCGACGCGGCGCTCGACAAGCCTGCGTGCTTTCTCCTCGGCCAGAGCGCGCACGACGGGTTCGCGCGGGCACTGCGACCGGCGCACACGCGCTTCGATGGCGACGTCGCGTTCGCCGTCTCGACGGCCACCGCGACGGCCACCGCGACTCGGGCGATCACGCCGAACCTCGATCTCCTTCGGCTCGCAGCCGCCGACGTGGTCGCGGAGGCGATCCGCACGTCGTCTGGCCGCACGTCGTCTGGTCGCACGTCGACAGGTCGCACGTCGTCTGATCGCACGTCGACAGGTCGCACGTCGGAGTCGGGCCGCTAACATGCGCGCCTCGTCCCCGGGAGTGCCGTGACCTCCGACTCGCTGACCGCGTCGCCGCATCCCGCCCGTGCCGGTGCGACGCTGGTGGAAGTCGCCGCCGCCGCGTCGACCTGCACGCTGTGCAAGCTCGCCGGCGGACGGACGCAAGTCGTGTTCGGCGTCGGCCGCGCCGACGCGGATCTGATGTTCGTGGGTGAAGGTCCGGGCCAGCAGGAGGACCTGAAGGGCGAGCCGTTCGTCGGTCGGGCGGGACAGCTCCTCACCCAGCTCATCGAGGGTATCGGTCTGACCCGGGCCGACGTGTACATCGCGAACGTCGTGAAGTGTCGCCCGCCCGGAAATCGCGATCCGCAGCCGGACGAGATCGAGGCGTGTGCGCCATGGCTCGACCGCCAGCTCGAGCTCATCCGGCCGCGCGTCGTCGTGACGCTCGGCAACTTCGCGACGAAGCTGCTGTTGCAGACCAAGGAAGGCATCACGAAACTGCGCGGGACCGAGTTCGCGTTCACGCGCGCCGGCCTGGCTGCGGTACTGATCCCGACGCTTCATCCTTCGGCGGTCCTGCGCTCGGGTGGCCGTGCGCTGGCGGAGGCGCGTGCCGACTTCGTGCACGTGAAGCGTGCGCTCGCTCATGCCGAGAGATGACGATGGCATCGCTGACGACGAAGGGAGCGGACGAGACGGCGGCGGTCGGTCAGGCGGTCGGATCGCAGCTCCGCGCCGGTGACCTCGTCGTGCTCACCGGCGACCTCGGCGCCGGCAAGACGACGTTCGCGAAAGGGTTGGCGCGCGCGCTGGGTGTCACGCAACCGGTGACGAGCCCGACGTTCACGATCGTGCAGGAGTACGAAGGCCGCATCCCCGTCGCGCACGTCGACGTGTATCGCCTCGACCGGATCCAAGAGGTGCACGATCTCGGCTTCGAAGAGCTGCTCGAGGGCCGGGTCACCGTCGTCGAGTGGGGCGAGGCGATCGCGCTCGTGCTCCCTCGTGAGCGCATCGACGTGCGCATCGGCATGGACGGCGTGACGGATGATGACGACGACCGCCGCGTGGTCGAGATCGTCGCGAGCGGAACGGCCTGGTTGGCTCGGCGCCCGGGCCTCGACGCCGCGCTCGCTCCGTTCGGAGATGCGTGATGTTGCTTCTCGGTCTCGACACCTCGACCCGCCGGGTCGGCGTGGTGCTCGGGAACGAGCAGGGCATGCTCGGGCGCGTCGAGCTCGGCGGCACCGCCGATACCGCGCCGCCCCGCCACGCCGAGACCCTCGCGCCCGCGATCGCATGGTGTTGCGAGCGTTGCGGCGTCGAGCTCCCCCAGGTGTCCGCCGTCGCGGTCGGCATCGGACCGGGCATGTTCACCGGCCTGCGAGTCGGCGTCACGACCGCAAAGGTGCTCGCGCAGTCGCTGCGCGTGCCGGTGATCCCTATCCCGAGCCTTGACCTCCTCGCCTACCCGCTCCGCTACGCGCGCCGGCTCGTGGTCGCAACCATCGATGCCCGCCGACACGAGCTCTACTGGGCGCTCTACCGGCAGGTGCCGGGCGGAGTGCAGCGTGTCTCCGAGTACGAGCTCGGCACCCCCGACGATCTCGTCGCCGAGCTCGAGGCCCGCGGTGAGGACGCGTTGGTCTGCGGCGACGGGTCGTTGCGGTTCGCCGACGCGTTCGTTCCGCTCGGGCGCCGCGTCGAGCTCGCCGGTCCGGCGCACGCCTCGCCGAGCCTGTCCGCTCTCGCCGAGCTCGCGGCGGCGCGTTACGAACGCGAGGACTTCTGCGCACCGTCGGAGGTGCTGCCGATGTACCTGCGTCGAAGCGACGCCGAGCTCGCGTGGAATCGCGAGGGCGTGTGATGGCGGCCGAGCGCGAGGTCGTCGACCTCGAGGTCCACATCACGCCGATGCGCCGCCGGCACCTGCGCGGCGTGGTGCGGATCGAGTCGCAAGTGTACCCGCGACCATGGTCGCACTCGCTGTTCGTGAGCGAGCTCGCGTTGCGCTCGTCGCGGTCGTACGTCGTCGCCAAGGTCGGGCGTGAGGTCGTCGGCTACGCCGGATTGATGATGTCGCTCACCGACGGACACGTCACCACGATCGCCGTCGATCCGGCCTGGCATCGTCACGAGATCGGCACGCGTCTCCTGCTCACGCTGGCGCACGAGGCGATCGATCGTGGCGCGCTCGCGATGACGCTCGAGGTCCGCCTGTCGAACCGGGGTGCGCAGGAGATGTACAAGCAGTTCGGCTTCAACGCCGTCGGTGTGCGCAAGGGGTACTACGGCGATACGGGCGAGGACGCGCTCGTCATGTGGTCGTACGAGGTGAGCGAAGCGCCCTACCGGCGGTTGCTCGAGGGCATCGAGCGCGGCATCGGCGGCACCACGGTGATCGAACGTTTGCGCGGCTGGTCGTGAGCCGCGTGCGCGTGCTCGGTATCGAGACTTCCTGTGACGAGACCGCGGCCGCGGTCGTCGACGACGGTCGCCTGGTTCGCTCTTCGGTCGTCGCGAGCCAGTCCGATCTGCACGCGCGCTACGGGGGCGTCGTTCCCGAGATCGCGAGCCGCGCGCACGTCGAGCTCATCTGCGACGTCATCGAACAGGCGTTGGTCGAGGCGGGCTCGTCCTTGGACGAGCTCGACGCGGTGGCGGCGGTGCGGGGTCCGGGCCTGGCGGGCGCGCTGCTCGTCGGGGTCAGCGCGGCGAAGGCGATCAGTCTCGCGAGCCGGCTGCCGTACGTCGCGGTGCATCACCACGAGGCTCACCTCTACGCGGCGATGATCGAGGATCCGCAGCTCGAGCCGCCGCTCGTCACCCTCGTCGTCTCCGGTGGTCACACGCTCCTGATCGCGATGGAGGACCACGGGCGTTACCGCGTGCTCGGCGAGACCGTCGATGACGCGGCCGGAGAAGCGTTCGACAAGGTCGCGCGGTTTCTCGGGCTCGGATATCCCGGCGGTCCCGCGATCGACCGGCTCGCGCGCGAGGGCGACCCCGAGGCGGTCCGGTTCCCGCGCCCGATGCGCGCCGACGGGCTCGATTTCTCGTTCTCGGGGCTGAAGACCGCTGTCGTGCAGTACGTGCGCAAGCACCCGGATACCGACGTCGCCGACATCGCGGCGTCGTTCCAGGCCGCGATCGTCGACGTGCTCGTCGACAAGCTCCTCGCCGCGGCGCGGGAGACGGGGATCAACACCGTGGTCGCGGGCGGCGGAGTGGCCGCGAACTCGGCGCTTCGAGAGCGGCTGCTCGACGTCGCCGTGGCCGGAAAGGTGCGGGTCGTGCTGCCGAGCGTCGAGCTGTGCACCGACAACGCGGCGATGGTCGCGGCGGTTGGGGCATATCGCCTCGCGGCCGACGGTCCGACCCCCCTGGAGGCCCCGGTCGTTCCGAACCTACGCCTGGCCTGATCCGGGCGCCGCCCCGGGGCGCGGGGTCGGTTGGGCCCGAGCTTGCCGGCCCGGAGCGCGTCTTGGTACGATTAGCACTCGAACCCGGAGAGTGCTAATCGTTGGGCTCGCCCGGATCCCATGTAAGCGACGCTTGAAAAGGGCGTCCAGATGCCAGCTCAAATGGAGGCGCACCGATGAACCTGCAGCCGTTGGAGGACCGAATCGTCGTCCGTCCGGCCGAGGCCGAGGAGACGACCCACAGCGGCCTCGTCATTCCCGACACCGCGAAGGAGAAGCCCCAGCAGGGCGAAGTCCTGGCGATCGGTCCCGGACGCCGCGCCGAGAACAGTGGCGAGCTCATCCCGATCGACCTCACGGTCGGCGACACCGTCGTGTACTCGAAGTACGGCGGCACCGAGATAACGGTCGACGGCGAGGACCTTCTCATCCTCAGCTCGCGCGACGTGCTCGCGAAGCAGAAGAGCGCCAAGAAGAAGTAGTAGTCGTTCGTTCGTGATCTGCGTGAGCCTCGGGGTCGACCCGGCGCTCACGCAGTTTCGCGTGATGTCGAATCCCGGACGGCGGCGGCTTTGGCCCAGGTGTAGTCGGGTTTGCCGTTCGGGCCGCGCACGACTTCGTCGACGATCACGAATCGGCGCGGGCGCTTGAAGCGCGCCAGCGACTCGAGCGCCGCGGCCAGCTCCTCGGGTGTCGCGCGCGCGGCGGGACGCAACGACACGACTGCCGTGACCGCCTCGCCGAACCGCTCGTCGGGCACGCCGACGACCAGGCAGTCGGCGACCGAGGGATGCACCTTCACGGCCTCTTCGACCTCTTCGGGGTAGATCTTCTCGCCGCCGGAATTGATGACCACCGAGCCGCGCCCCAACAGCGTGATGGTGCCGTCGGCCTCGACGCTCGCGAAGTCGCCGGGCACCGACCATCGGCTCCCGCCGATGACGAGGAAGGTCGCGTCCGACTTTTGCCTGTCCTTGTAGTACCCGACCGGGATGTTGCCGCCGACGGCGAGCCGGCCGACCTCGCCGGATCCCGGGACAACCTCGAGGCCGGTGTCGTCGAAGACTTTGGTGTGCGTGCCGATCGCGAATTTCGCGGTTTTCTGCTCGGAACCGGGCGCGCTGATCGAGCCCGCGAAGCCCACGCCCTCGCTCGAACCGAGCGAGTCGAAGCAGATGAACGCGCCGCGTTCCATCAGCCCGTGCTTGACCTCGGCCGACCACATCACTCCCGAACTGATGATCAGCTCCAACGAGGACACGTCGTAGGGAGTGCCCTTCGCCTCGGCCTCCTCGAGCGCTCGCAGCATCGGTTTGGCGAACGCGTCGCCGACGATCGCCATCTGGGTCACGCGCTCGCGCTGCACCGTTTCCCAGAGCTCGTGCGCGTCGAAATGCCGGCCGACGAGCGTGACGAGCGCGGCGCCGATGAAAAGAGCCTGGAACGAGGTGAACGCACCGGTTCCGTGCATGAGCGGCGACGCGGGCAGGTGCACGCGATTCGCACCCGCGTCGACGAGTGTCTTCGCCACGGTTCCGACCTCGGCCATGGTGTCGGGGCGCGTCATTCCGACCAGCGGGTAGACGCCGTCGCCGAGTACGCCGAACAGGTCCCCGTTGCGCCACATGACGCCCTTGGGCATGCCCGTGGTGCCGCCGGTGTAGAGGAAATAGAGGTCGTCGCCGCTGCGCTCGATGCGGTCCATGGGTTCGTGGCGTGCGAGCAGGTCTTCGTAGTCCACCGCGAACTCCTGGCGCGGTGACCCGTCGTCGACCTGGACCCAGAGCTTCACGCGCGGGGCGCGGTCGCGGATCTTGGCGACCTGATCGCCGAGTGATCCGTGGAACAACAGCGCTTCGGCGTCGGAGTTGTCGAGCAGGTAGACGAGCTCGTCCTCGAGATAGCGGTAGTTGACGTTGACCGGTACGCCGCGCATCTTGAACGTGCCGTACAACGCTTCGGTGTATTC
>JALYLU010000298.1 GCA_030774075.1 Actinomycetota bacterium
ACTCGCGGCCTACGGCGCGCGGGTCGGCGTGAACGACGCGGGCGTCGCGACCGACGGAGCCGCGACTGACGACGATCCGGCCGCCGACGTCGCGCGCGAGATCGCGGTGGCGGGCGGCGAAGCCGTCGCGCACCGCGGCGACATCGGTGACTCGGCGGTCGGTGATGCGCTCATCGAACGCGCGCTCGACACATGGGGCCGGCTCGACGTCGTGATCAACAACGCGGGGTTCGGTCGTCCCCGGATGGTGTTCAACCTGGGCGACGAGGATTGGGACAACGTGATCCGCGTGCACCTGCGCGGCACGTTCGTCGTGTCGCGTCCGGCGTGTCGCTACTGGCGCGCGCAGGCCAAGCAGCACGGAACCACCTATGGGCGCCTGATCAACACCGCGACCGGGCTGCTCGTGTACGGCGGAGCCGGGCAGTCGAACTACGTCGCGGCCAAAGCGGGCGTGCAGGCCTTCACCGAAGCCCTCGCGACCGAGATGGCGCCGTACGGCGTCACCGCGAACACGATCATGCCCGGCGCGAACACACGGCTCGCGCAGATCGGTTGGCGCATGGCGCGACAGCTTGCCGAAGCGGGTGGTGGCGACGAGCAATTCGACCCGCGCGATCCCGTACACGTGGGCGAGTTCGGCGCGTACCTCGCGTCACCCGACGCGGGCTGGATCTCCGGTCAGACGTTCCAAGTGCGGGGCGGCGTCGTCGAGCACATCGAGACGTGGTCGGTACGCGACACCGCGCGAGCTGAAGTTCGGCGAGCTGAAGTTCGGCGAGCTGACGGTCGGCGAGCTGACGGTCGAGGCTTCACGGCGGACGACTACCGCAACGAGATCCCGCGATTGTTCGGCTCCGGCGCCAAACGCGCGGACCCGCCGCCGCCCGGGTGGAAGGCAAACGCTCCGACGTAGTCGGAGCGCTCCTTTTCTCGGGCGACTACTTCTTTTCGGGCGCGTCGTCGGCTGCGCCTTCGTCGAGGCCCTTCTTGAACTCTCGCTGCGCCGAGCCGAGGCCCCGTGCGAGCTTCGGAAGCTGCGAGCCGCCGAACAGCACGAGGATGACGGCCAGGACGATCAAGAGTTCGGGCCCAAAGATCTCCGCAAGCATGGGCCGAGTCTACCGTCGATACCCCGGCCAGATAGTCGGGGCGGTCGTCAACGCCTGGTAAGACGTCAACGCCTGGTAAGACGTCAACGCCTGGTAAGACGTCAACGCCTGGTAAGACGTCAACGCCTGGTAAGACGCCAACGCCTGGTAAGACGCCAACGCCTGGTAAGACGCCAACGCCTGGTAAGACGCCGCCACGCGGCGAGGTCGCGGTCGTCGGCCCGTCGTCCCACCCTCGTCACCGGGTCGACGTCGGGCGCCTCGGCCCGCAGCGCCCCCGCGGTGCAGCGCTCGGGCGGGCGGCGTGCGAACGGGTCGAACTGGTAATGGCGCATCGCGTTGCCATGGGTGATGGCGGCAACGACCTGCTCATCGAGCCCGACGAACAGCTCGGCGCAGCGCTCGGGGGCGTCGGGCCACGAGCTGTCGGAGTGCGGATAGTCACTCTCCCAACAGACATTGTCGACGTTGAGCTCGTCGAGCAGCTTGACACCGATGCGATCGGTGATGAAGCAGCAGAGGATCCGCTCGCGGAAGAGCTCCGTCGGTGAAAGTCCCTGGGGACGTTCGTGGCGCATCCACCCGTTGTGCCGGTCGAGCGTGTGCTCGGCCCGCCACAAGAAGTAGGGGATCCACCCGATGTCGCCTTCCGTCAGCGCAAAGCGCAGCTGGGGGAACCGATGCCAGAACGACGCCCACAACAGGTCACCGAGCGTATAGATCGCCATCACCGACGATAGGTTCATCGGCACCGGCGCGGGCGCGTCGGGCGACGTCGACGCACTCTTCGACGACGATCCGACGTGACAGCACAGCACGGTTTCCGTCTCGCAGCACGCGGCGAACAGCGGATCCCACTCGTCGGTGTGGATGCTCGGCATGCCGAGACCGGCGGGATTCTCCGAGAACGTAACCGCGTGACAACCCTTCGCCGCGAGCCGGTGAACCTCACGGGCCGCCTCGTGCACGTCGAAGAGCGGCAGGATCCCGCACGGAATGAATCGCTCGGGATACGCGGCACACCACTCGTCGACGTGCCAGTCGTTGTAGGCCTTGATCATCACGAGATTGACGTCGCGATCCGGTCCCTGGTTCAGCACCTGCCCGGAGAAGCCGGTCCAGTTTGGAAAGTTGAGACCGGCGAGCTGTCCACCCGCCGACATGTCGCGCACGCGCTCGTGCACGTCATAGCAACCTGGACGCATGTGCTCGTACCGCAGCGGGTCGACGTTGAAGAACTCGGGCGACTTGCCCGCGACGGCATTCAGCCCGAGGTTCCGTCCGCGGATATCGCCGAAGTACCACTGCTGCGAGCCGTCGACCTCGTCGACCACGCGCGGCGCGCGGTCGCGGTAACGATCGGGGACGTGCGCGTCGAACATGTCGGCCGGTTCGCAGATGTGGTCGTCGACCGAGACCAGAATCAGCTCCTCGGGCAATACGGGCGAAGTCACGTCGCGACCCTCCCGAGCAGGTCGACGAGCAGCTCGACGAGCAGGGAGCGCTCGCCGTCGTCGAGCACGGCGAGATGCCGGCCGAACATGCGGTCGGTGCGGGCCTCGGCGAGCGCCCACCGGTCGTGGAGTGGCTTCGGATCGGGGTGGGGCTCGGGCCAGCCGAAGACCGGAAGCATCGCCGGTGTCCGGACGACGATCGCCTCCACCGGCGCGAGGCCGACGGTGAGCACCGCGGCCCCGTGGAGCGCGCCCCGCAGCTCACGCAGGGCATTCATGCGGTGCAGCGCGAGCGCCTTCAGCTCTTCAGGTTCGTCGAGCGTGCGCCAACCTGCGAACAGCGGTGCGCCCGCGACCGGTGCTGCGCTCACGACACGACCGAGCAGCGCCGCGACCGTTTGCCAGTCGACGTCGTCGGAAAGGTGCGTCGCGGCCCACGCGTGCGCGATCCCGGCCCACTCGCGTGCGGCGCGCGCGCGCGACATGACCGGCGCGGATCTTGCCCAGGCCGCGTGCACGATGTCGGGCGCGAAGAACACGAACGCGGCGACGACGACGTCGGCCTGCGTGTCGCCCAACACTCCGCCGCGGCCGGCCGCGTAGAAGTCGGCGCCTTCGAATCCCAGCTCCGCACCGCGTGCATAGGTCGCGGCGTCGGTCATGAAGCCGCTCGGGACGCGAACGATCGCCTCCCGAACGTCGTGCGCGGCCTGTTCGGGCGTCATACGCGGAAGTATGGGTTCCGCGGCTCGCCGACGTCGAGCACGGTTCGGATCGACGGGAGGTCGTCACGCCCGGCGGTGAGGGCGGCGAGCGTCGCCTGCGCGTTGTTCGCGTAAACGGCCTCCTCGTCGTGGGCGTCCGGGTTCACCCAGACCGCGGCCACCAGCACGAGCTCGTCGGCGTCGTCGGCGCGCAGCACACCCTTCCGGTGGGCGCTCGTCACTCCGGCCGCGACGCCCGCCTGGGCGGCGCCCCACGTGAGCCGCCCGTGCCGCTCGTTCGCGGACTCGACGGTTGCCTTGTTCACGAACAATGTCATCGGCTTCACCGGGACGTTCGGCGCGGCGACGACGACGAAGGCGGCGTGTCCGGCGCGCGGGGTGGCGAGCGCGGTCGCCCAGGCCGCTCCGACCGGGCCGCTCTTGTCGCCGAGCACGGTATTGACGTGCGCCGCGTTCACGCCGTCGCCGGCAAACCCCTCACCGATGGCGAACGTCACGCGACGCGCCCGTAGCGCACGGCTTTGAGCAACTCGCTGCTCATCGTGCCCGGCCGGGTGTCGTAGCCGAAGAGCGCGACGAGCCGGGCGGTGGCGCCGTGGATCGGCGAGACGCGGTGCATCGAGTGGCGGCCGGCAAACACGAGGAGCGTCCCCGGCGTCATCGTGAGGACCGTGAGCGGTTCGCGATCGCCGGCGAGCACCCGTGCGACGTCGTCGTAGCGCTCGTCGTCGGCACTACGGATGAACGGCGCGACCTCGAAGTCGCCTCCCTCCTCGCCATCCTGCAACGCGAGCGAGACGACGAAGTCGGTTTGATCGAAATGCCACTGCAACTCGTCGCCGTCGCCCATCACCGCGAGATTGAGCGCGCCCAGGGGGTCGGCATAGGGATAGACGGCGTCGAGCCCGAGGATCGCGGCGACGAACGCCCGCAGCTCTTCCCACTCGAACAGCCGCCGGATCGGCGAATCGTCCGGGAAGAGGTCGTACGCAACCGCGCCGACGCCGTAGTTCCCCAGCCATTGGCGTGGGTGGTCGGCCGCGAACGTCTCGTCGGGGAATCCGAGATACACAGTCCCGAGCCCCCCGCTGCGATGCGCGAGGGAGGCCACGCGGCGCGCGTCTTCGACGAACTTCCCGAGCGCCTCCGGACGCACGAATCCGGGAAGCTCACAGGCGCCGACTTCGCGCATCTGCGCGCGTCCGTGTTCGACCGACGACCAATCGAGATCGACGACGTCGTGCACGGCCCGAGTGTACGCGCCACCTCGGCCGGTAGGCTGGGGCCGTGAGCGAGCTTCCGTACGCCGCGTTCGACGCCGACAACCACTACTACGAGGCCCTCGACGCGTTCACCCGGCACGTCGAACCCAAGATGCAGCCGCGCTGCGTGCAGTGGTGCGAGATCGATGGGCGCAAATATCACGTGGTGGGCGGGATCGTCAGCCACGCGGTCGTGAACCCGACCTTCGACCCCATCGCCAAGGCCGGCGCGATGCACGACTACTTCCGCGGCAACCCCGACAAGTTGCAGCCGTACGAATTCCTGCGGGAGCGCGAGCCGATCCCCGCCGAATACCGCAACCGCGACGCCCGGATCGCGAAGCTCGACCAGTTCGATGTGGAAGCGGTGTGGCTGTTCCCTACCCTCGGCGTCCTCTACGAAGAGCTCATCAAGCACGACATCGAAGCGGTGACCACGCTCTTCAGCGCGTTCAACCGTTGGCTCGACGACGATTGGGGCTTCGACTACCAGGGTCGCGTGTTCGCGTCGCCGTACATCACGCTCGCCGACCTCGACTGGGCGATCCGCGAGCTCGAGTGGGCGCTCGAGCACGGCGCTCGCACGGTCGTCATGCGTCCGGCCGCGCCGCACACGCGCTCCGGCCAGGTTCCCGCGAGCGACCCGCGCAACGACCCGTTCTGGGCGCGCGTCAACGAGGCCGGCATCACGGTGGTCACCCACGCGGGCGACAGCGGCTACTCGAGCAACGGGTACGCGGTCGACGGGTTCGCGGCGGGGTTCAGCGGCGGCGGCCGTTGGGCGCCGTCGGTGAAGGCCTTCCACATCGAGCGCGCCGCGTACGACTTCCTGGTCACGCTCGTGTTCGACAAGTTGTTCGAACGGTTTCCGAACGTGCGCATCGCATCGGTCGAGAACGGTGCCGAGTTCCTCGGCGACCTCTTCCACAAGCTGCGCTCGACCGATCGCAAGATGCCCGGCTACTTCACCGAGGACCCGGTCGAGGCGTTCAAGCGCAACGTTTGGATCAATCCGTTCTGGGAAGACGACGTGAACACCGTCGTCGAGCACATGGGCGCCGATCGGGTGATCTTCGGATCCGACTGGCCGCACATCGAAGGCATGCCGAGGCCGCTCGACTACGCCATGGAAGTCAAGCAGTTCGACGACGCGACCCAGCGACGCATCATGCGCGACAACGCGCGTGAGCTGAACGCCCGCAAACCCGCCTGACCCGTCAAGGGATGAGGACCACCCGGCCGACGGCCTGGCGGCTCTCGATGTACGCGTGCGCGTCCGCGGCCTCGCTCAGCGGAAACAACCGATCGACGATCACTTCGAGGCGACCGGCCGCGACGTCGTCGACCAGTCCGGCGATCATCGCGTAGGTCCGCGGATTGAGGATCTCCGCGCCCAGGAACACGCCGGTGATCGAGTGGTTGCCCGCCGACAACAGCGAGATGTCGAACGGCTGCGGGTCGCGGCCTGCGCTGCCGACCGTGATCGCGCGTCCGCGATACGCGAGGCACTGCACGCTGCCCGCGAGGATGCGTCCGCCGACCGAATCGACCGCGAGGTCGACACCGCGCCCACCGGTGAGGTCGCGCACCACATCGACCCAGCCCGACTGCGAGTAGTCGACCGCGTGGTCGAGACCGAGCGCCTTCAGCGGGAGGAGGCGGTCCAGGCTCGACGCGGTCGAGATGACGGTCGCGCCGGCGCGCTTGGCGAGTTGGATGGCCGCGACGCCGACTCCGCCCGCGCCCGCTTGCACCAGCACCGTCTCGCCCGACTTCAGGTGACCGAACTCGAAGAGACAGTCGTGGGCCGTGCCGAACGCGACCGGGACGCACGCGCACTTGACGAGGTCGGCGCCTTCCGGGATCACCCACGTGATCACCGACGGGGCCGCGATCATCGCCGCGTGCGAACCCCACAGACCCGTCGCGACGACGCGCTGGCCGACGAAGCGATCGGTGACGCC
>JALYLU010000299.1 GCA_030774075.1 Actinomycetota bacterium
AGATCACACCCTCGCAGCCCAGCCCCTCCCCCTTCGCCGTGGCGATCGTCGCCTCCAGCCCACTCAGCGACTCCTCGATCGAGCGGTTGACGTTCTTCTGATTGTGCGTCTCGCTCGCGCTCACCACGAGCTCGAGCTCGTCGGCCCCGGCCGCGGTGGCGAGCTCCGCCCCCTTCGGGTTGGGCACCAACGCCGAGTAGACGACACCGGGTCGGCGCGAGACGCGCGTCATGACCTCCTGCGCGCCCGCCATCGGCGGGATCGCGGTCGGCGAGACGAACGATGCCGCCTCGATGAAACGCAGGCCGGTCTCGGAGAGCGCATCGATGAGCCGCACGCGTTGGTCGATCGGCACCGGCGTCTCGTTCTGCAGGCCGTCGCGCGGACCGACCTCACGGACGTCGACGTGGGCGGGCCGAGCGGACATGGCGAACACGTTACGCGCCCCGGTGGTCGCGACCGTCGGGCGTCAATCGGTTCGGGCTCGCACGCGGAGCTTGATCGGCGTCGGACCGAGATCGAACGACTCCCGCAGACGGCGTTCCAGGTAACGCAGGTACTGCGGGGGCAGCTGACGACTGGCGAACAGTGTGAACGTGGGCGGGTCGGTCGCGCCCTGCGTGGCGTAGAGGATCCTCGGCCGGTGGCGCTTGACGACCGGCGGCGGGTGGGCATTCTGTGCGTCGCGCAGCACTCGATTGAGCGCCGCGGTCGGAATCCGCTGGTGGTAGGCGCCCTCGGATGCCCGCAGCGCGGGCAGGAGCTGGTGGACCCGCCGCCCGCTCAGCGCCGAGATCGGGATCATCGGCGCGTAACTGAGGAAGCCCAGCATGTCGGCCACCTGCCGGCGGACCTTCTCCCGCTCCTCGGCCTCGAGCAGGTCCCACTTGTTGCAGATGATCACGACCGCCGTGCCCGCGGCGTCGACGCGCTCGGCCAGACGCTGATCCTGGTGCGTCACGCCTTCGGAGGCATCGATCACGAGCAACGCGGCATCGGCGCGGTCGATCGCTTCGAGCGCGCGCACGAGGCTGTAATACTCGCTCGGCTCGTCGATGCGACTCTTGCGGCGGAGGCCGGCCGTGTCGACGAACCGTAAGGGCCCGTCTTCGGTTTCGACGACGGTGTCGATCGCGTCACGCGTCGTTCCCGGCATGTCGTGCACGACCGAACGGTCTTCACCGACGAGGCGGTTGAAGAGTGTCGACTTCCCGGCGTTCGGCCGCCCGACGATCGCGATGTTGAAGATGCCGTCGTCGATCGCCGCGGCTTTGGCTTTCGCCTCCTCGTCGCCTTCGGTCGCCGCCGGGTCGGGCAACGCGGCGACAACCGCGTCGAGCAGTTCGCCCGAGAGCCGTCCGTGCATCGCCGACAACGGCATCGGCTCGCCCAGGCCGAGCCGCTGGAACGCCCAAATGTCGACCTCGCGCCGCTCGTCGTCGACCTTGTTCACGACGACGATGACCGGCGTGCTCGTCTGCTTGAGCAGCCGCGCGACTTGGGCGTCCTCTTCCGTGATCCCGGTCGTGACGTCGACCACGAAGAGGACGAGATCGGCGATCCTCACGGCCTCGGCGGCCTGCGCGCTCACCTTGGCGGCGAGCACTGACTGCTCACCGGTGAGGCCGGCTTCGCCTTCGGCCAGCCACCCGCCGGTGTCGACGATGCGAAAGCTGCGCCCGGTCCATTCAGCCGCCAGCTCCCGGCGATCGCGCGTGACGCCCGGTCGTTCCTCGACGATCGCGGCGCGGCGGCCGACGATGCGGTTCACGAGGGTCGATTTTCCGACGTTCGGCCGACCGACGACCGCGACGACGGGGAGTTCCGCGTTCATGTCTCCGACCGGCGCAGCGCGCGCACGAGCGCTGCGCCATCGGTCGACACGATCTCGACGACGCGCGGCAGCTGCGCGGCCGTCGTCCCGTCGAGGAAGCGACCGCGTGACAGCGCAACGTCGGGCAGGAGGTAGCGGTCGCGCTCGGACTGGCCCGCGAGCGCATTGGCGACGTCCTCTCCCGTCAACAACCCCGTGACACCGATGTTGCCGCCGAAGAATGCGTTCTTCACGGGAAGGAGCCGCACCCGCCCGGGCAGCTCGCCGAGGAGCGGCTCGAGCACCGCCGCCCCCAACTCCCCCGTCACGATCACATCCCACCGCTCCGCCGCACGCCCCCCGGCCGCGGAAGTCTCTCGCAACTGCTGGGAGGGAATTCGGGGGGCGCGGTAGCCGTCGGCGGGAGCGCCATCGACCCACGCGAAGAAACCCGACCGCGGGCCGGTACCGGCGACGTCGTCACCGGCGAGCGCGGCCCGTACCTCGGCCTCGAAGGTGCGGGCCATCCCGACGCCGTTCTCGTGTTGCGGGCATCCGTCGTACGCGTCGAGCGGCGGGAACGGCCGCTCGGCGAGCAGGTAGTACTCGTCGGAGACGTACACGAGGCGCCGGCCGAGCGCGGCGAGGAATCGCGCCTGCCAGATCTCCACGATGTCGACGACCGCCTGCGCCTCCTCGAGCGAGTGGACGCGCATCTCGTCCTCGTGGTTGTGTGCGCTGACGCCGAGCGGCACCACGCCAACCGTCGACAGCGCGGGGAACCGGTCGAGCACCCCGAGCAGCGTGTCGTCGAGCACCGCGCCGTCGTTGATGCCCGGACACACGACGACCTGGCCGTGCACCTCGATCCCCGCGTCGAGGATGAGCTCCAGCCAACGCAAGCTCGTCGCGCCGCGCCGGTTGCGCAACAGTCGCGTGCGCACGTCGGGGTCGGTCGCGTGAATGCTGACGTACAACGGCCCGAGTCGCTCGCTGACGACCCGCTCGAGGTCGGCTTCCGTGAACCGCGTGAGGGTCGTGAAGTTCCCGTAGAGGAACGACAGCCGGAAATCGTCGTCCTTGACGTAAAGGCTCTTGCGCATCCCCTTGGGCAACTGGTGGATGAAGCAGAACGGGCAGTGGTTGTCGCACGTGCGGACGCGATCGAACACGGCGCTCGTCAGCTCGACACCGAGGGGCGCGCCGTCGGGCTTGTCTACGTGCACGACCCGCTCGAGCCCGCCGCGCCGCAGGTCGAGCTCGACGTGCCGGCCGTCGACCTGGATCTCGTATGCGATCACGTCTCGCACCACCTCACCATTAACCGCGAGCACCTCGTCGCCCACGATCACGCCCGCGAGCGCGGCCGGTGATCCGGGCGCGACGGCATCAACGCGGGCAGCGGGCATGAGGGCAGGATACGGGGTCGCCCGCACTACCCTCGCCCCGTGCCCGTGGAAAAGGTCCTCCTCGCCGAACCGCGAGGCTTCTGCGCGGGCGTCGAGATGGCGATCAAGGCGCTGGCGTGGATGGTCCGGGTCTTCGAACCGCCCGTTTACTGCTACCACGAGATCGTCCACAACCGGCTCGTCGTCGACCGTTTCCGAGCGCAGGGTGTGATCTTCGTCGACGACGTGAACGCGGTCCCCGCCGGGGCGCCGGTCATGCTCTCCGCGCACGGCTCCGCGCCCGATGTCGTCGATGCCTCCCGCCAGAACAATCGCTACGTGGTCAACGCGGTATGTCCGCTGGTCACGAAAGTGCATCACGAAGCCAAGGTGCGCGCGCGCAAGGGCTTCACGATCTTGTACGTCGGTCACGCCGGACACGACGAAGCCGTCGGTACCCTCGCGGTGGCACCTGAGTCGATGCGACTGGTCGAGCGCGACGCCGACCTCGACGCGGCCGCAGCCAGCGTGAGCGATCCCGCCCGCGTCGCGATCCTCGCGCAGACCACACTCGCGCAGAACGAATGGGCGGGAGTGGTCGAGCGCACGCGTGAACGTTTTCCCGAAGTGTGGACCGCGTCCCGCAACGATCTCTGCTTCGCGACGACCAATCGTCAGGACGCGCTAATCGACATCGCGCGGCGCGCCGACGCCGTCGTCGTGATCGGCAGCGCGAATTCGTCGAACACGATCGCGCTGACGAAGGTCGCGCGCGAGGCCGGCTGTCCGATCGTGCTGCGCGCCGACGGGCCGGACGAGCTCGACGCGGGCGCGATCCGCGACGCTCGCATCGTCGGCGTCACCGCCGGCGCGAGCGCGCCCGAGGAACTGGTGGAGTCGGTGATCGCCCGCCTCGCGCCGCGCGACGGCGTCGAAGTGGTGCGGGTCACCGACGAAGACGAGTACTTCCCGCCCCCCCGCGAGCTCCGCGAGCTGATCCCGGCGCTCGACGCGGCCGCCGCGCTCATGCTCGGCGGCGACGTCACTGCGCTGCGAGGCGCGGGCGGCCCGTTCGCCGACGATCGCGCGCTCGACGCGTCCGGCGTCCTCGCCGCATTCGGCGACTGACGCGACAATCCCTACGCGCCCCCGCGCAGCTCGTTCGCTTCGTCGAACACCGACTGGAGCGCATCGTGCAGCCGAGCCGTGAGCGCATCGACCTGCTCGCGCGACACCACACCACCCGCGCGGGGCGGGACGACGATCGGTTCACCGACGACCATCACGGCCCGGCCGAAACGCGGCACCTTGCCGCCATGACGACGCAGGATTTCCTCCGTACCCGCGATCCCGACCGGGACGATCGGCACGCCGGCACGCAGGGCGAGGTAGGCCGCACCGGGCTGCAACGGCTGGATCTTCGGGCCATGCTGGCGCGTTCCCTCGGGGTACACGAGGAGCACCTCGCCCGCCTGCAGCATCGCAATCGAATCGCGCAGCGCCTTGCGATCGGTCCCGTCCCGCGCGACCTCGAAGCCGCCGAGCCTCCGAAAGAACGAGCCGACCACGGGGATCCGGAACAGCGACGCCTTGCCCATGTACCGCAGCGGCCGCCGCGACAGCCACGCCGCGAACGGGATGTCCATCATCGAACGGTGCGACGGTGCCAGCACGTAGCCGCCCTGCGCAGGCAGGCGTTCCCGCCCTCGCATGCGCGCCCGGTACACCGCCGACAGGCCGCGGGCGACGATCAAACGAACGGTGTTGTAGAAGAGCATCAGCGTGCCTCCGAGGATCGGGCGCGTGCGACGACTTCGGTGACGACCGAGTCGACGTCGAGATTCGTCGTGTCGATCACGATCGCATCGTCGGCCGCACGCAACGGCGACACCACGCGCCCGGCGTCGAGCGCGTCCCGCCGGTCGAGCGCGGCCTTGACGTCCTCGACCGCGACCGCGCGCGCGGCGGCGACCTCGTCACGGTGGCGGCGACGGGCCCGCTCGTCCTCGCTCGCGACCAGGAAGACCTTGACGGTGGCGTCGGGAAACACCACCGTTCCGATATCGCGCCCTTCCACGACACCGCCGCCGTGGCGCGCAACCCACGCGCGCTGACGCGCGACAAGGATCTCGCGCACCTCCCGATGGGCGGAGACGATCGAAACCGCGCCGGTGACGAGCGGGCCCCGGATCTCGCGGCTGACGTCCCGGCCGTCGAGCATCGTCACACCGTCCTCGACGCTGATTTCACTCGCCCGCGCGATGGTTGCGCATGCAGTGGCGTCGTCGAGGATGGCTCCCGCCTCGAGCGCGGCGAGCGTTACCGCCCGATACATCGCGCCGGTGTCGAGCACCGGGAGGCCGAGCTCTGCCGCGACCACACGCGCGACCGTCGACTTTCCCGAGCCCGACGGCCCGTCGATCGCGATCACGATCGTCATCGCGTCCCGGGTCCGGTCAGACGCTCGAGATCCCGCGCGAACTCCGGGTACGACGACGAGACCGCGCGCCAGCCGTGCACGGTCGAATCCGCCGCCAGCGCGTTCGCGGCGATCGCCATTGCCATGGCGATGCGGTGATCTCCGTGACTGCTGAGGTCGGCGGCCACTGCGCGCCCACCGCGGACCACCAGGCCGTCGCCCCGGGCCTCGACTCCCACGCCGAGCTTGCCGAGCTCCGCGTGCAAGGTCCCGATGCGGTTGCTCTCCTTCACGACGAGCTCCGCCGCGTCCCGAACCTCGGTCACGCCGTCGGCGAAGGCGGCCGCGACCGCGAGCGCCGGGATCTCGTCGATCACCGTGGCGACCTCGTCGCCCGCGATCGTCGTGCCGTACAGCTCCGACGCCCGCACCCGCAACTCGCCGACCGGCTCACCGCACTCCTCGCCGCTCACCGTGAGCTCCACGTCGGCGCCCATACGCCGTAGCACGCCTACGAAGCCCACCCTCGTCGGATTACACGACATGGATTCGATGACGATGTCGGATCCCGGCGTGATCGAGGCCGCGACCGCGAAGAACGCGGCCGACGACGGGTCCCCGGGCACGTCGAGCTCGAACGATCGCGGCGCGCCGCGCGCGACACGCGCGGACAGGCCGTCGACGACGATGGGCGCCCCGAGTGCGGCGAGCATCCGCTCGGTGTGATCGCGACTCGGCGATGGAGAGACGACCTCGGTCTCTCCCTGTGCCTGCAAGCCCGCGAGCAACAGGGCCGTCTTCACCTGCGCGCTCGCGACCGGGAGCTCGTGGCGCACGGCACGCAGCGCCGCGCCTCGGATGACGAGCGGCGCGCACGTCGCTCCCG
>JALYLU010000300.1 GCA_030774075.1 Actinomycetota bacterium
CTCCCGTTCGGCGCAGTTCGAGCACAGCCTGATTGTGACGGCAACGGGTGTCGAGGTGTTGACACTCCTCCCCGGCGACCCGCACGGATCCTGATCTGCACTCAGGCGTTGACGGGATCTCCCGAAAGTTCCCGGGGAATGGCCAACGGACGCTCAGCGGCGAGCAGCACGCGTTCGACCTCGGAGCAACGGAAGCGTCGGTGGCCGCCCACAGTGTGGACGGCCGCGAGCTTGCCGGCACGCGACCAGCGGGTCACCGTGTTCGCGGTGACGCCGAGCCGGCGCGCCGCTTCTGCCGGCGTGAGCAGCGCGTCGCCGTCGGCGAGCTCACTTGGGCGCGGGCGACCTCGCCAGGGACGCGCCCGACGAAGTGCGCGCTCGGGCTCACAGTCGCGCTCGCCTTCGAGGACGAGGTCGATGTCGACGTCGATGTGAACCTCCGCCTCGACGGCAGCCTCGACCGGGAGCGGGACGGGCGCGCCACCCGCGCGGCGCATCGCCGCGCGTTCGTTGGGTGTCGTCGCGGCCCAGACCCCGAGCAACTCGGGTCGGCCGAGTGCGAACTCGAGGCACGGCACCTGCACGACGCAGCCCGCGCAGAGGCCCTTGGCGAGCATCGTCTCGCGGTGGTCGCCGCCGAACCACCATCGGGTCGGATGCTTCCGGCAAACGGAGTCGGCCCGCCAGTCTTCCGCGCTCCGCCGACCAGCTTCGCTGACCTCGCGCGTGACCTGGTTCACAGCCATCCTTCCTATTTTCCGCCGACCGCGACCGAATTGCGTCACCCGATCGGGTGGTTCACCGCGTACGTGATCGCCGCTCCCGAAGCGGTCGCTCGAGAGCGCGACGATGCCCCCGGGGCGGGAGCCCGGGGGCATCGCCTAGGGGCTCGACGTCGAAGGTGGAAATCCGACGTCGCTCGCCCGGCCGACAAGCTAACGAAAGGCGCGACGCGAAACACGGATGCGCGCCGCCGGCGATTACCCACGCCGAGGCTCGTTCGGTCGAGGAAAGGTCATCGGAACGAGCGAGAGCGCCGGATAGCGTCCGCCTCGTGCGCATGCAAGGGGAACGCGCGCTCGTCACCGGATCGACCGCGGGCATCGGACGCGCGATCGCGGTCGCGTTCGCGGCGCAAGGCGCGGCGGTCGTCGTCACGGGACGCAACATCGAGCGCGGCGACGCGGTCGTGCAGCAGATCACTGTGGCGGGCGGTACCGCACATTTCGTCCGGGCCGATTTGAACGACGAGCGCGCCTGCACGGCGCTCGTCGACGATGCGACCGAGCGCCTCGGCGGGCTGACAGTGCTCGTCAACAACGCGGCGGGCGGCGAAGCTCGCGACTCCACCGTCGCCGAGATCACGACGGAGGCGTGGGACGCCATACTCCGCGTCGATCTCACCGCGCCGATGTGGTGTGCGCGCGCCTCGATCCCGCACATGCGCGTGGCGGGGCACGGCGCCATTGTCAACATCTCGACCCGCCAGGCCGAGCGCGCGAGCGCCGGACTCGCGGCGTACGTGGCCGCCAAGGCCGGTTTGAACGGGCTCACACGCGCGATCGCCGTGGAGGAGGCGAAGCACGGCATCCGGTGCAACACGATCAGCCCCGGCTACGTGTTCAACGACCGTCGCGACGCCGACCTCGCCCCCGACCGCCGCGCCGTCCTCGAAGGCATGCACCTGACGCGCCTCGGTGAGGCGACGGACGTGGCGGACGCGTGCGTGTATTTCGCGAGCCGCGAATCGGCCTTCGTCACCGGCGTTAACCTGCAACTCGACGGCGGGAGCAGCATCGCCCGCGGGCGCACGCTCGGCTGATCCGGTGCATCCGCGTGCGTGCGTCAGCGCGATCAGCACCTTCCGGCTTTCGCTGGCCGACGACCTGTCGTTCTGGCCGGCGCACGGAATCACCACCGTCGGCGTGTCCGTCGCGAAGCTCGAGGCCTACGGGTGGGACGCCGGAACCGAGCTCGTCGTCGACGCCGTCGGTAGAGGCCTGCAGGTCGTCGACCTGATCGGTCTCGGACCCTTCCATCTCGCCGACCCACGCCGGTGGGACGTGCAACGCGATCGCCTCGTTCGCTCGATCGAGACCGCGGTCGCCGTCGGAGCTGGTTGCATCGTCTTCACGACGGGCCCCTTCGCGCCCCTCACCTGGGAGGAGGCGGCCGACGCGTTGGAACAGGCACTCGCGCCCGTGTTGCAAGAGGCGCGCGCCCGCGGCGTCGACTTCGCGATCGAACACACGAACTCGTTGCGAGTCGACGTGGGATTCGTGCACACGCTGCGCGACGCGGTCGATCTCGCGCGCCGGCTCGACACGGGTGTGTGCATGGAGCTGAATGCCTGCTGGGCCGAACGCGCGCTCGCAACGACCATCCGTGGGAATGTCGACGTCATCCGGCTCGTGCAAGTGAGCGACTTCAAGGTCGGCACGGTTGCATCGTCGCAGCGGCTGGTGCCCGGCGACGGTGACATACCGACGCTTCGCATCCTGCGTGAGCTCGTCGACGCCGGCTACGGCGGCTTCTTCGAGCTCGAGCTCATCGGCGATGCGATCGTCGCCGAGGGCTACGACGTCGCCGTGCCGCGAGCGGTCGATGCACTGGACGGCATGCTGCGGGCGCTCGGGCTCTGAGCGCTTCGAGCTATCGAGGCGGTCCCCACGGATGGGACGCGGAGCGCGGCCGCACCGGAATCTCACGTCCTTCGATCTCACCGACCCGGTCGAAGTAGCGCGCCGGCCATTCGACGACCTTTCCGCGCTGCACGAGGAGCTGCACCACCCACGCCCGCGCGATCGCCCGGCCGTCCGATGACTCGACGATGCGTTGCTCGAGCACCGCGGCCTTTCCCTCGTGTCCCACGTACTTCATGCCGCCCAGGAATCGCTCGCCCGGCAGACCCTCGCTCTCGTAGAGCACGTGCAGCTCGCGAGCCGCGATCACGAGGTTGTTCGTCCGGATCTCCTCGGGCCACCAGGCGCCGACCCGACCCTGCACGTACGCGACCCGCGTGTCGTTGAACAGCCGGACGATGGCCGCGTTGTTCAGATGTCGTTGGGCATCGAAGTCGTCGTCGCGCGGATCGACCGGCTCGACGAACCGGTAGCCGTCCACCTCGAGCACGCTCGCACCGGCGACGTCCTTGCTGCTCACGCCCACATGAACGCGCCGCCGTCGGCCATGAACGTATGGCCCGTGAGGTATCGGCATGCATCGGAGCACAAGAACCACGCGATCGGCCCGATGTCGAGCTCGGGATCGCCCTGGCGCTTCATCGGGCAGTTCTCGATGAAGATTCGATAGCCCTCGCTCTGCTTGCCGGCTTCGCCGTGATGCGTCGCCGCGGCCGGCGCGATCGCGTTCACGACGATCCCGTCGGCGCCCCACTCGCGCGCGGCGGTGCGCGTGATGGCGCGGATCGCCTCCTTCGACGCGTTGTACGCCGCGAAGCCGCTCCCGCCGGTGATGCCCATCGACGACGCGAAGTTGACGATGCGACCCCAACCCTGCGCCCTCATGTGGGGGTAGACGGCTTGCATCGCCCAAAGGGTGCCCTTGACCCCGGACCGGTAGAACACGTCGACATCGTCTTCGCTCACCTCCGCGACCGGCGCGAGCGGCCGAAAGGTCTGCGCGTTGTTGACGAGCCCGTCGACGCGGCCGAACCGTTCCACGGTCTGCGCGACCATGCCGTCGATCTGGTCCTTCTCCTGGATGTCGCACACCACGCCGAGGTTCTCGACGCCGAGCTCGGTGAGCTCCGCGCAGGTCTCGGTGAGCAGGTGCGGCTTCCACTCCGCGACGACGACGCGGGCGCCGCCGCGCCCGAGATGCAACGCCATGCCGCGGCCCACGCCGCGACCCGAGCCGGTCACGATGATCACCTTGCTGTCGACGCCGTGCATGTCCCTCGCGTTTGCTGACATGCGCGTCACAGTACGTGCGGCCTAGGTTCGGCGGCCAAGGCGGCAGCAACGGAACGGGTCGCTTCGGGCCCGACAGAGCGGAGAACGATGCTCAGCGGAACAGTTCTGGTGACGGGCGGCGGAAGCGGGATCGGGCGCGCGACCGCCGAACGCGCCGCGCGCGAGGGCGCGGCGGTCGCGATCGTCGACCGGGCGGCTGACAACGCGGCGGAGACGGCTCGCCTCGTGAGCGACGCGGGTGGTCGAGGGGTCGCGTACCCGTGCGACGTCGGCGACGACGCGGCCGTCGCCGAGACGGTGCAACGTATCGGTCGCGACCTCGGTCGCGTCACCGGTGTCGTCACCGCGGCAGGAATCTTCCACGGCGCCGACTTGCAACCCGCGCACCAGGTGACGGTCGACGACTTCGTCCACGTTCTGCGCGTGAACCTCGTCGGCACGTTTGCGGTGATCAAGCACGCGCTGCCGATGCTGATCGACGGCGGCGGTGCGATCGTCACCATCGCGTCGACCGCGGCGATTCGCGGCCACGGATACGGCGCGGGGTACACCGCGAGCAAGGGCGGCGTCGACGCGCTGACGCGTCTGTTGGCAGCGCAATACGGAGCGCATGATGTGCGCGCGAATTGCATCTGCCCGGGTGGTGTCGACACGCCGATGACCGGCGGCATGTTCGCGACCGACGACGCGATCGCCCGCGCGAAGCAACGGGTGCCGATAGGCCGGTACGCGCAGGCCCGCGACATCGGCGACGTCGCAATCTTCCTGTTGAGTGACGACGCGCGGTATCTCACCGGACAGACGATCCCGGTCGAAGGCGGCGCAACGATCGCGTAAACGGCGCGACGAGCCCCATTTTCTCGAAGAAATTTGCATTGCCGTTGAGCAGGCAGTTCTTGCAGCGTGTACGACAGTCGCCACGAAGCGTGATCGGTAATGCGTTGAATCGCGAGAAGGCTGGGTAGCTTCGACGTGATGCGCCGACCCCCCGGTCGCCTCCGGGCGAACGAGCGCAGCAACGGTGTGGCGGAGCACCACGCTCATACCGGGCTGACGCGTCTCAACGTGACCCGCCTCGTCGCGGTCGCGTGTATGAGCGCGCTCGGCATCCTGCCGGCGGTCCCGGCTCATGCGTCGACGACGAGTGACCGGATCGCCAGCACCAGCCGCGCGATCGACGCCGCCGCGCAAAGCTGGTTCGCCGCGCAGGCCGACGCGGCGCGCATCGATGCGACAATCGCCGACGTCAAACGCCGAATTGTCCTCGCGGAAGCAAGTCTCGAACACACCCGAAGGATCGCGACGGAGCGCGTGGTCGTCCTCTACGAGAACGGGGAGGTCGGTCTGACCTCGATGTTCGGCGACAGCGCGCTCGACTCGGCCCGACGCGCCCACCTCGTCGAAAACGCGAACGCGGGCGGCGATGCTGCCATCGCGCGTCTCACCGCGGCGGTCCACGACCTGAACGCGCAACGTCGCAACCTCGAAGCCGCGCGTTCGCAACAACGGAACACCCTGCGCGAGGTCGCCACCGAACGCGCCGCGCTCGACGCCGAGCTTGCCGCCGTCCGGACCCAAGCCTGGCACGAGGCGACGATCGCCCTCGCTGCTGCGCGCGACCAGGCGGCGCGGGCCCGGGCCGACGCGCGCGTGCGCACGCTCGCCGCGGTGCGTTCCACGAACACGCTTGCGACACCCACCGGCCCGCCGACCATTGCAGCCAACGTCTCGGTGGTCGTCACCGCCGCGCCGAACGACGGCCGAGTGAGCCCCCATCATGCCGACCCGTTCCTCGCGTGCACTCGCATGCGCGAGAGCGGCGGCCGTTACGACGCAGTCAACCCGTCGGGCTACTACGGGGCGTATCAGTTCCTGCCGTCGACCTGGGACTCCACGGTCATACACGCCGGACGTCGCGATCTCGTGGGCCAGCTCCCGTCGCGCGCGTCACCGTTCGACCAGGACGAGACCGCGTGGGTCCTCTACCAGTGGCAAGGCACGGTCCCGTGGGGCGGGCGTTGCTGACGAGCTGACGAGCCATGGGGGAGCCCCGCGCTCAGTTGAAGCGGTCGAGAACCTCGCGCAGCGTCGCGTCGGCGAGCGAGCTCAATCGAAGATCCGCGCGCGAGAGATCGAGGCCTTCCGTGATCTGGTGCGGGACCGCGATGCACAGCAGTCCTGCTGCCTTCGCGGCCGCGACACCGTGCGGCGAATCCTCGATCGCGAGCGCGACGCCGGGCTCGACACCGAGCGCGGCGCACGCGGCAAGATACGTATCGGGCGCGGGCTTCGCGGCGACTCCATCCGCGTAACACCCGAGCGCCACGAACCGGTGCCGGAGGCCGAGGCGTTCGAGGTGTGGCTCCACCCACTCGAGCGGGGAGCTGGACGCGATCGCGAGCGCCAACCCCAGCGCGTCCGCATCATCGAGCCATTGGTGTACACCGGGCCGCGTCGTCTCGCGCGTGAGCAGCTCGTCGCGCCGAACCCGGCGCCGGGCGTGCATCGCGTCCTCGTCGAACGGGCGCGTCGCCCGGGTCCGGATGAGCTCGACCAGGTCGAGAC
>JALYLU010000301.1:0-614 GCA_030774075.1 Actinomycetota bacterium
TACTGGCAGTCGCCGGTGTTCGACCGGTCGCTGAATCCGGGCGGGATCTGGCGGCCGGTCCGGCTCGCGTCATCGGGACCGGTGCGCATCGATCGCGCACGCGTGCTGTGCGTCGACGCTTCCGTGGAGCGCGGCCGGCTCGGGTGCCACGTGACACTCGACGCGGCCAGCGAGCTCGGTGGCGCTCGCCTGCACGCGATCGTACGCGGACCCGCCGGCGACGTGTTGCTCGACGCGTGGCGAGCCGTCACGCTCGCGGCAGGTACCAACGAGCTCGCGTGGACCCTGACCGTCGACGACCCGCCGCGCTGGTGGCCGCGCGGTCTCGGCGCGCAGCTGCTGTGCAGCTTGGACGTCGACGTGGAGGTCGATGGCGCCCTGAGCGACGGCTTCTCGGAAGTCGCGGCGTTTCGCGAAGTGCAGCGGCACGGATCGACGTTGTCGGTCAACGGCGAGCGCGTGTTCCTGAAGGGTGCGAGCTACGCGCCGGCACGCGCGCTCCTCGGCCAGGCCGACGAAGCGCTGATCCGCGCCGATGTCGCGAGCGCGCTCGACGCGCATCTCGACCTCCTGCGCGTGCACACCCACATCGCGCCGTCCGCGTTGTACGACGC
>JALYLU010000301.1:624-6499 GCA_030774075.1 Actinomycetota bacterium
CGGGACTTCTTCTCTGGCAGGACTTCCCGATGGAAGGCGGGTACGCGCGAGGCGTGCGCCGGCAGGCCGCACGCCAGGCGCGCTCGATGGTCGAGCTGCTCGGCAACCATCCGTCGATCGTGCTGTGGTGCGCGCACGACGCGCCGCTCGGCGACGACGCACCGGCGCGGGCCCTCGCGAATGCCACCGTGCCGACCTGGGGGAAACAGGTACTCGATCGGTCGACGGCACACGCGATCGCACGATCGGACGGCACCCGGCCGGTCATCCGGAGCTCGGGCGCGGGCGACGACTCCCACCTGTGGTTCGGATGGCGGCACGGCACACTCGCCGGCCTCGGTCCCGCCGTCCGGGCCGTGCCACGCCTCGGCCGCTTCGTGTCGGCCTTCGGCGCGCAGTCCGTGCCGGAGACGGCCGAGTGGATGCGCCCCGAGCTCTGGCCGCGGTTGGCGTGGGACGATCTCGAGCAGCACCACGGGATCGAACGCCGCGCGTTCGACGCGCATGTTCCGGTACAGGACGCGAAGTCGTTCGAGGAGTGGTGCGACGCCACGCAGGCCTACCAGGCCGCCCTCCTGCAGCTGCAGATCGAAGATCTGCGCCGCTGCAAGGGCTCACCGTGCGGCGGTTTCTCGGTGTTCTGCCTGGCCGACCCCGGTCCTGCGGTCGGGTTCGGGCTACTCGACCACGACCGCGCCCCCAAGCGCGCGTACGGCGCGGTACGCGACGCATGCCGCCCCGTCCTCGCCATGGTCGATCCGCGCACCGGCAACGTGCATGTGGCCAACGACACCCACCGGGCGATCGTCGACGCCGAGGTCGTGGTCGCGGTCGACGGTCGGGCGCGGCATTGGCGCGGCGACATCGACGCGGACGCGGTGGTCTTCGTCGGATGCGCCGATCTCGACGACGCAGTCGACGTCGAGGTCGTGCTCGCCCACGTCGACATCGGACGCGTCGCGAACAGATACCCGCTCCTGATCGTCGAAGCCGGACGCGCCCGGTAGCGGTCAGAGACCAGCGGTCTCGATCACTCGCATGTGAATCGCCGCACGATTCGTCGCCGTTTCCCGGGCGCAGCCTAGAGTCCGATTCACAAGCTCACGAGTCCGAGTTGGAGCGAGTTGGAGACGATGGCGACCACCGCAACCCCGCCGACCAAGCCGGTGAAGACGCCACCGCTCGGCCCGGCCCGGCCGATTCGCGAGCTCGTGCCGAACGGCCCGCCGCTGCTGCGGTTCTACCGCTCGTCAGTCGGCAAGAAATGGGTCATGGCCGTGACCGGCGTGATGCTCATGGGCTTCGTCGTGTTCCACCTGATCGGCAACCTGAAGCTCTATCTCTCCAAAGAGGAGATCAACCTCTACGGCGAAGCCTTGCGCGACATGCCCGGCCACCTGCTGCCGCGCACCGTGCTGCTCTGGACGCTTCGATCAGGTCTGTTCGTCGCGTTCGTGCTTCATCTGCATTCCGCGTACAGCCTGACGATGATCAACCGTAAGGCGCGGCCGCAGCAGTATCAGTCGAGACGCGACTACGTCGCCGCCGACTTCGCGTCGCGCACGATGCGGTGGACCGGCATCATCGTGCTGCTCTACCTCGTGTTCCATCTCATGGATCTCACGTGGGGAACGGCCAACTCGGAGTGGGTGCGCGGGGACCCTTACAACAACCTCGTCTACAGCCTGCAGCGACCCGTCGTCGCGCTCGCCTACGCGGTCGCGAATGTCGCACTGGCGTTCCACCTGTACCACGGCGCCTGGTCGATGTTCCAGAGCATGGGTATCAACAACCCGCGCATCAACAAGCTGCGCCGATCGTTCGCGATCGCGTTCGCCGGACTCATCCTCGTCGGCAACCTCAGCTTCCCGGTTCTGATCCAGCTCCACGCGGTCGACCTGAAGTGCCCGCACACCGAGCCCACGACCGCGCCGTGCAAGGCATGACCAAGGCCCTCGACCCGAAGACCCCAGATGGTCCACTCGAGGAGAAGTGGGACAACCACCGCTTCGAGATCAAGCTCGTCAACCCGGCGAACAAGCGCCGCTTCGACGTCATCGTGGTCGGCACCGGCCTCGCGGGCGCGAGCGCGGCGGCGAGCCTCGCCGAGCTCGGTTACAACGTGAAGGTCGTGACGTTTCACGACTCACCGCGGCGGGCCCACTCGATCGCCGCGCAAGGTGGCATCAACGCGGCCAAGAACTACCAGAACGACGGCGACAGCATTTACCGCCTCTTCTACGACACGATCAAGGGCGGCGACTACCGCTCGCGCGAGGCGAACGTGTACCGGCTGGCGCAGGTGTCGGTCGACATCATCGACCAGTGCGTCGCCCAGGGCGTCCCGTTCGCACGCGAGTACGGCGGGTTGCTCGACAACCGGTCGTTCGGCGGCGCTCAGGTGTCGCGCACGTTCTACGCACGGGGTCAGACCGGCCAGCAGCTCCTACTCGGCGCGTATCAGGCGCTCATGCGGGGGGTGCACTCGTACGGCATCCAGCTCTACCCCCGCACCGAGATGCTCGACGTCGTCGTCAAAGACGGACGGACCGCCGGCATCGTGTGTCGCGATCTGAACACGGGCGAAGTGTTCTCGATGTCCGGGCACGCGGTCGTGCTCGCAACTGGCGGCTACGGAAACGCGTTCTATCTGTCGACGAACGCGAAGAACTCGAACGTGACGGCCGCGTGGCGAGCTGCGAAGAAGGGTGCCTACTTCGCAAATCCCTGTTACACGCAGATCCACCCGACGTGCATCCCCGCGAGCGACGAGTTCCAGAGCAAGCTCACGTTGATGTCGGAGTCCTTGCGCAACGACGGCCGCGTGTGGGTACCGAAGAAGATGGACGACACCCGAACGCCCGATCAGATTCCCGAAGCCGATCGTGACTACTTCCTCGAGCGTCGGTATCCGGCCTTCGGAAACCTCGTGCCGCGCGACGTCGCGTCGCGCGCGATCAAGCACGAGGTCGACGCGGAGCGTGGTGTCGGACCGCTGAAGAACGGTGTGTATCTCGACCTCTCCGAGGCCACCAAGCGGCTCGGACATGACGTGATCGAGGAGCGCTACGGCAACCTCTTCGAGATGTACGAGCGAATCACCGGCGAGGACCCGTACAAGGTGCCGATGCGCATCTACCCCGCCATCCACTACACGATGGGCGGTCTGTGGGTCGACTACAACCTCATGAGCAACCTGCCCGGGCTGTTCGTGCTCGGCGAGGCCAACTTCTCCGACCACGGCGCGAACCGGCTCGGCGCGTCGGCGCTCATGCAGGGTCTCGCCGACGGCTACTTCGTCCTTCCGTACACCATCGGCGACTATCTCGCACCGCTACTCGGGACCAAGCCGCTGTCCGTTGACGACCCGGCCTTCGCGGCCGCGGAGCAGGCGATCGACGACCAGGTCCGCCGCTTGCTGTCGATCAACGGGAAGAAGACGGTCGACGAGATCCATCGCGAGTTGGGCCGGGTGCTGTGGGACAACTGCGGAATGGCTCGCACCGAGCAGAGCCTGTCGAAGGCGCTCGCAGATATTCCCGCGATCCGCGAGGAGTTCTGGAAGAACGTCTGCGTCCTCGGCGAGAACGAGAGTCGCAACCAGGCCCTCGAGAAGGCGGGCCGCGTCGCCGACTTCCTCGAGTTCGGCGAGCTGATGGTGCTCGATGCGCTACGACGCAACGAGAGTTGCGGCGGCCACTTCCGCGAGGAATATCAGACCGAAGACGGCGAGGCGTTGCGCGACGACGAGCACTACGCGTACGTCGCGGCATGGGAGTTCAAGGGCGTCGACAACGAACCCGAGCTGCACAAGGAGCAGCTGAACTTCGAGTACGTGCACCCGTCGACCCGTTCCTACAAATAGAGGTTCAGATGAGCAACGCATCGATGCGCATCACGCTGACCGTGTGGCGCCAGGCTTCGGCCGATGTGGGCGGGAAGTTCGAGACCTACGACGTTCCGGGCGTGAGCCCCGACATGTCGTTCCTCGAGATGCTCGACGTCGTGAACGAGCGTCTGATGCACGACGGCAAGGAGCCGATCGCTTTCGACCACGACTGTCGCGAAGGCATCTGCGGTGCGTGCGGCTTCATGATCAACGGGCAGGCGCACGGCCCCGAACGCGCCACCGCGACCTGCCAGCTGCATATGCGCAAGTTCGGCGACGGCGACCACCTCACGATCGAGCCGTGGCGGGCCGCCGGCTTCCCGCTCGTCAAGGATCTCATTGTCGACCGCTCCGCGTTCGACCGCATCATCGAGTCGGGCGGATACGTGGGCGTCGGAACCGGCGGCGCGCCGGACGGGAACCTGATCCCGATTCCCAAGCCAGTCGCGGACGCGGCGATGGACGCCGCCGCGTGCATCGGATGCGGCGCCTGCGTGGCTGCGTGCCCGAACGGTGCGGCCCAGCTGTTCACCTCGGCGAAGATGCAGCACCTCAACCTGTTGCCGCAGGGTCAGGCCGAGCGGTGGGACCGCACGATCAACATGGTCGAGTCCATGGAGACCTACTTCGGCTCGTGCACCAACCACCGGGAGTGCGAGGCCGCGTGCCCGAAGTCGATCTCGATCGACTTCATCGCGCTGATGAACAAGGACTACGCCAAGGCCCAGCTCAAACAGCGTCGCCTGGTCGGCCAGTCGTTCCCGTAGGCGTGAGCGACGTCACGATCCGCGCCGAGCGGCCCGACGACCGCGAGACGATCGCCGACGTGGTCGCCGCGGCGTTCGGATCTCCCGCCGAGGCGAGGCTGGTGGAGGCGCTCCGCGCGTCTTCGAGCTTCGTCCCGGAGTGGTCGCTGGTTGCGGAGTTTCACGGCCGCGTCGTGGGTCACGTGATGGTCAGTTACGTAGCCCTCCGCGACGACGCCACTGAGCATCGGATCGCGAGCCTCTCGCCGCTCGCGGTCGCGCCCGACTTCCAGGGCCGAGGTATCGGGTCCGCGCTCGTGCGCGCCGTCACCGCCCGCGTCGATGAGGACGGGGAGCCGCTCGTGGTGCTGGAAGGCAGCCCGTCGTACTACGGACGGTTCGGCTTCGAGTACTCAGTTCCGCGCGGCATTCACATCAACCTGCCTGACTGGGCGCCACCCGAAGCTGCGCAGATCCTGCGCCTGCGCACGTACGACTCGTCGCTCCGAGGGCACCTCGTCTACCCGCCGGCTTTCGACGCGCTGGATCACTGACCCTCGACGCGGCCGAGCGGCGACGGCCATTCGAATGCGAGAGTGGCGCCGGGGACGAGCCCCTGCCACTGGTCCATCGCCCGTAACCCATCAGCGCCCCGGGAATGCGTCTGCGGTGAGTGAGCACCGCGTCCCAGCCGCAGATGCGTTTTCGCTCGTCGTGGACGTAGAACGTGACACGCACGAGCGCGAGGTTACGACGACGGCCGGCAAACGACTCGCGCTATTTCGCGCTGAGCGTCGCCTCGAGCAGTCTTGCAAAGCCGTCGGGGTCGGTCACGGCCGGTATGTGCCCGGAGTCGAGTCGTATCACGTGAGGTGCTCGAGGAAGGTGCGTCACCATCTGCTCCTGCGTCTCCGATGGCACCGGTCGATCCCGCGTGTTGAGCAGATAGGTCACCGGCACGGGCGCGGCGACCGACCAGTGGACGGGCTGGAAATAGTGCTGCACCGTGTCCGCCACACACCGAACCGGGTCCACCACGAACGCGAGGGTGTCGTCGTCGAGGGGATCGCCGCCGTACGCGTATCGGAACGGTTCTGGATCGTCGGGCGGCCCGGGCAGCGTGATCACCGTGCCGTCGCGTCGCGCCTGCTCGACGGACGCGACGAGGCCGTCGCGATGCCTCGGCTTCATGCAATCGACCCCGCATCCGCCCTCGGAGGGTTCGAGCGCGGCGCTGAGC
>JALYLU010000302.1:0-2990 GCA_030774075.1 Actinomycetota bacterium
CCA
Source organism: Actinomycetota bacterium (assembly GCA_030774075.1). GTDB lineage: Bacteria > Actinomycetota > Acidimicrobiia > IMCC26256 > PALSA-610 > PALSA-610. The sequence continues at coordinate 4 of JALYLU010000302.1, forward strand.
TCACCACCGAGCAAGCCGCTTGACCACCATGAGAAAATAGAGATCAAGGTCCGCCCCGAAGTTCAACGGAAAGCCGGACATCCTCGGCACTCGGTCTTGAAGTTCGTACGCCGCAGGAGGTCCATGCGAACGTCGTGTCGCGGCAGGTAATAGCGGGTAGGCATCCCGGTCTCTTCGAGTAACACCGGATGATCCGTCTCCGCCACTTTCTCGCCGTCGACCCGAACTTCCACATGCACATCCGAGGGCGTGATCGTGACGGTGTGACCAGGATTCATAGTGTTGCCAACCGCGGCCGTAGCGGTGGCATTCCGCGACGTGCGTATGGGTCCTCACGGCATAGTGCTTCCGGAGGGACGCGACATGCCACAGGCGGCGGCGTGGTTGTCCGGATAGGTTGCGGTTCGATCTCACATACCAGCCCGGGGAGGGCCCATGTCCGTCGTACTTGTCACCGGCTGCTCGACGGGTATCGGGCTGCGCACCGCAGTCGCATTTGCCGGCAACGGCGACACGGTCGTCGCGACCATGCGCAACACGGCGAAGGCAAACGGCTTGCACAAGGCGGCCGCCGATGCCGGCGTCGAGGTCGAGGTCGTCGCGCTCGATGTCACCAGTGATGCGTCCGCCCGATCCGCGGTCGCCGAGGTCTTGGGACGGCACGGACGCATCGACGTACTCGTCAACAACGCCGGCGTCGGATTGTCCGGCCCGGTCGAGGATTTCCCTGAGGAGCAAGCCCGCGCCGCGATGGAGACCAACTTCTGGGGTCCGGTCCGCTTGACCCGTCTGGTCCTTCCTGCCATGCGCGCGCAAGGTGGCGGCGTCATCGTCAACATGAGCTCGATCACGGGTCGTCTGCCGGCGTTCCCGTGCTATGCCTTCTATGCGGCCGGGAAGCACGCTATTGGCGCGCTGTCGGAATCGTTGGCGGCCGAGGTGGCGCCGTTCGGGATCCGCGTGGTGTGTGTCGAGCCGGGCTACTACGACACCGCCCTCTCCGACACCGTCGACACCTTGGTAAACCAAATCGATCCGTCGTCGGCCTACGCGGACGTCAATCGGTTCATGCTCGACTTCAGCAAGAACGCGCTCGTGAACGGCGGAGATCCCTCAGACGTCGCGAACGCCGTCGTCGCGGCGGTGGCCGACGCCGGCAGTCCACTGCACGTGCACGTCGGCGCGGACGCCGACGCCTTCCTGGAACTCTGGAGCCAGACCGGCACCTTCGAGACGTTCATTCCGGCCGCCAACGCCCTGTTGTTCAGCGAAGGCGACCAGCCGGCGTGAATCGAACCGACACCCGCGAGGCAGGCCCGAAGCCGCCGATGTATGACCCGATCAATCAATCGGTATTTGAAAAAGGCATTCATCGCCGCGCACTACGACCCAGTCGTCAACGACCAGATGGCTCGCGTGCAGAACCTCCTCACAATGCCACCATCACTCCTGACACCCAAGATGCAATGGCACGTGCGACGCGCGGCCAAGCGCGGCCCTGCTGGTCTCACCAGTCCACGCACCACCACTGCGATGCACCGCGGACACACCACGACCTAGGTCGACACGAACGCGCGCCCGCTCGCGTCGGCACGGTCACCTCAAGACATCGTGTAGATCTCGTTCGTCGCCTTATAATAAAAAAAAACCGTGCCGGCGGGCGGCGTCGAGCGCTTCCTCCAGGAGCGGCTGTGCCCGGTCAGGCTCTGCAGGTGTGCGCTCGAGGAGGGCGCGACCCCACTCGAGCTTGGCCGCGGCGATCAGAAACGGGAAGCGGAAGCGGCTAGTGAGCTCGATGGCCTGAGAGAAGTAGCGGTCGGCTTCGTTGTCGCGACCGAGCAGTGCGGCGAGCATGCCCGCGCAAGAAGAGGTCGAGTAGAACGCGGTCGCGGCCGCCGTCTCGATCTGGTTCGCCTGGGGCTCGAGGAGCGAGAGCAGCGTGCCGGCGTGTGCTCGCTCGCCGAGACGCGCGCACAGGTGGGCCATGAAGCAGAGATACGTCAGCCGAAGGACATCGTCGTTCGCGACGAATCCTTCGTCGGCTTCACGTTCGAAGCCCGAACGGGCCCGTTCGCTGTCCCCGTTTTCCAGGTGCGCGACGAGCAACCCGGCTCGGATCATGGCGACGCGCGGGTTGTCCGCGAGCCTGAGCTCGATCAGCTCGGTGAGCTCGGAAAAGCGGCCCTGCTGATACCGGATCGTTGCGATCGCGGCGCTGTACAAGACCAGGGCATCGGGCTGGCCGGTTTCGATTCCGAGCGCCAGGTGCTGCTCTACCAGTTCGTCGGCGTGCGTGAGCTCGCCTTCGACGACTGCCCGCATGACGAGCCCGATCATGCTCCTCCACACCAGAGTCGGTTGGCCGATCCGCTCGGCGGTCGTAGTGCAGATGTCGATCGCGCGATCGAAGCGCGGGCGGTCGCCGACGCCGAGCGATTCGGTGACGAGCGTTGCCGCGGCCGACCCGAGCGCAACGTTGTCGTCGAGGCGCTGCGCAAGCTCCACGGCTTCTTCACACGGTGCGGCCCCGAAGTAGTGCAGCGAGGTGGTCAAGCCGAGGAGTGCCGCGAGCAGCGTGTACGGGTCGTCGAGTCGCCGCGCGATCTCGACCGCCTCATAGGCGCTCGCGATGCGGCGGCGCGCGTCGTCACCGTAGGAGAGCTCGGCGGCAAGGATGGCGAGCAGGCGAGCTCGTTGGGGGCTGTCCTCGGGGCCGACGGCGTCGAGTGCGGCCTCGATCACTGCCAGCCTCTCAACGTCGATCCCCAGGGTGTCACTGGCGAAGCCGCGATGGTTGGCGAAGATCGCCGCAACCAGCCCTTCGGTGTCGCCGAGCGACCGCGCCTCACCCGCGGCCGCGAGGAGCGTTTCGCGATGGGCGGGGTCGCCGGTCTGGCGTTGCGCGGTGCCGAGGCCGACGAGCAGCGCGACGTAGGTGCGTTCGTCGCCGTGATGACGGTCATGCAGCTCGAGCGCTTGGGCGTACC
>JALYLU010000302.1:3000-6494 GCA_030774075.1 Actinomycetota bacterium
GGCGTACCAGCGCAGCGCCTCGTCGGGCGCGAGTTGCACGAGCGCGCGATCGCCGGCGCGGCGCGCGTAGTCGATCGCCTTCGAACGATCCTCGGGAACGACGGCCGTCGACCAGTGGTACGCGAGCTCGCCGATGCGTTCCCCGGGATCTGCACCGCAACGGGCCTCGAGTGCGATCGCGATGCGTCGGTGCAACCGGCCGACGCGGCTCGGGGTCAGCTCCTCATACAGGGTGTGTTCGACCAGGGCGTGGGCGAAGCTGTACCGATCCGGGCCGACATTCCAAAGGAGCGACGCCCCTACCGCCGCATCGAGAACGTCGAGCACGTCGGCTTCGTCGGCGTCGGCGACTTCGACGAGGAGACCCAGCTCGAAGTCTCGACCGATGACGGCTGCGATCATGAGCAGGCGCTGCGCTTCCGGCCCCAACCTCATTACTCGTTCGCCGACCACATGGCGGATGCTCTTTGGCAGGCCTTGCGCAGCCAGGTCCGCCGTAGCCGTCCACCGGCCGTCGCGGTAGGTGATGGCGCCGGTCTCGGCGAGGTGCCGCAGGATCTCGGTCGCGAAGAATGCGTTGCCGTTCGTCTCGGCCGCGATGGCGTCCCGTAGCGCGAGACCGTCGTCATCCAACTCGTGGCCGGCGGTGGCCTCCATCAAGTCCAACAGTTCGGTGTCGTCGAGCCCTGCGAGGTCGACGAACTCGACGCCGTTGAAACGGTGCAGCAGCGAGAACGCCTCCGCCAGTGGATGGCTCGCGCTGATGTCGGTGGGCCGGTAGTTGGCGATCACCATCAGCCGCATTCCCTCTGCGACCCCGGCGAGATGCCGCATCAGCTGCACCGTCGGCTTGTCGGCCCAGTGCAGGTCGTCGAGTACCAGAAGGATGGGCCAGTGCGCGGCAGTGCGCTGCAGCAGGTCGGTGATCGCGCCGAACAGCGCGTACCGTTCGGCCACCGCATCCGATGCCACCGGGACGGAGACGTCTGCCCGCTCCGCCAGCCCCGGCACCAGGCGCGCCAACTCCCCGCCGCGTGCGCTCACGTGCGCGGCGATCAGGTTGGCGGGCGCGTGCGCGACCAGCGGCGACAGCGCCTCGATCCACGGTTGGTACGGCACGCCCAGGTCCTCGTCGCAGCGGCCGTAGAGAACCACACCTCCGTCTCCGTGCGCGCTCACGGCGAGACGCGACACCAACGACGTCTTGCCGATGCCGGCTCACCGCCCAGCAACCAAAGGCGCCTCTCCCCCGCCGCCGCGTCCTTCCACGCATCGTCCCAGCGGGCGCGCTCGGCAACTCGCCCCGCGAAGATCGCGCCGGGCGACGGCGTCAACCTCGCCGGCAGCGCGACCCGACGATCGGAGTCGCGACGGAACGACACCCCGAGATCGGGGTCCGTCGTGTCGGGCAGCGGCTCCCATCCGATCGCGAACACCTCGACCGGCTCGACGAGGCCCTTCAGCTCACGAGTGCCGAGCCCCTCGAATGTGAAGCCACCGCGAGTACCTACGAGCGATTTCACGAGCGCGCTGGTGAGAATCTGTCCACCGTCGCAGATCCCGCACAGGCGCGACGCCTCCACCACCGGCGGACCGAAGAAGTCTCCGTCCTCCTGGTAGGCCTCTCCGGAAGAGATCCCCACCCGGATGTCGAACCGCTCCCCGTCGGCGGCAAACCGATTTCGCGCATGGAACGCCTGTTGAATTGCAACACCGGCGGAGAACGCAGCGGACGAGTTCGAGAACACGATCATCAGGCCGTCGCCCAGGTTCTTTACCTCGCGCCCGAGATGGGGCCGCAACGCCGCGCGTAACAATCGGAAGTTCTCGGACCGCAACTCCTCCGCCCGCTCCGGACCTACCCGCGACGCGAGTGCAGTCGAGCCCACCAAGTCAGTGAAGACGATCACCACGTTCTTGGCCATTAGCAGCAGCATCCCGGGCGTTGGTGCCGCGGGTCGACCGCGCGACAGTTACCATCCGCGCCGCCCGGCCTCATCCGTCTCCCCGGTCCTATCCCTCGATGCCGTCGGCGAGTTGGCGCTCGTAGGTGGCGGCGTCGTAGTAGCCGATCGAGTCCGCGACCAACCCCGAGTCGCTGATCGTCCACACCTCGATGCCGCTCACCCTCACTCGGTGCCCGGTGCCACCTGCTGCGGTGTTCGTACCGGTCAACGTCCATGTCCAAAACGCGGAGTCGCCCGCGACGAGCACTTGGTCAACGCTCACCCGGAGATCGGGAAACGCCTCCATGTAGCTCGCGGCGGTGGCCGCCAACTCGACCCGACCCGTCGACGGCGTTCCGCCGTTGATCGCCAGCGATGCCGTCTCCTCGTAACAAGCCGCCATCCCTTCGGGATCTTGACCTGACCACGCTTTCGAGGCTCGCAATACGAGTTCCCAGATTGCTCGTGAGGGCGACGTCGACCCGGGTACCGAGGCAAGTTCCATCAGGGCATATTGCTTCGGCAGGGCCGCAGTACGCCACCGGCGCTGCCGCACGGAACGCTCACGCCTCACCCGAGCCCGGCCGTATCACGCTGAACGGGGCTGAAGCTGCGACGCCTCATTTGCCACGCTCCGCTTCGACCGCATCCTCGATGGTTGTGCCGGCGAAGAAGTTCGGGTTCGTGCCGGACCAGAGCGCGACCGGGTTCCCGAAGGTGAACGCGCGGAAGTCGGAAAGGTCGAGGTGATCGTTCTCGACCAGCTCCCAGGCTTCGCATACGACACGTGCGAAATCGGGGACGTCCCAGTGGCCGATGTCGCTCGCGAACAGCGCGGGGAGCTGTGCTCCAGACGGGTTCCGGGCGCGGGCAAATGCCAGGGCCGCCATCGGATCGTCGGCTTCGCACCCGAAGAAGTACCGCTCGGTGAAGATCTTGACGATGTCGTCCGGCCCGGCGATCTGCGACTCCGCGAACTCGTCGAGGACGTCCTCACCCACGATCGGTTCCGACAGCATGTTCAGGCCGTCGGCAAGCCGGTCGACACGCTCGCGCATGCGACCTTCTGCATGGTGCGCGAATAGCGCATCGAGTTGTCCCCGGTCGAGGGCGGCCGGGTCGTACTGCCCGATCGCAACTCGGTTGCGTTTCTCCCAGTGGCCGAGGAGGTCACCGAGGAGATTGCACGCCCAGGCGGCGCCGCCTTCGAGGAAGGCGAACCGTAGTTCGGGGAAGCGCATCGGAACGCCGCCGAAGAACAGTGATCGCGCCGTGAGCTCGCCCGCGGCCGCAAAGTTTCCGATGTGATTGAACACGTAGTTGGTCGGTGAGGTTCGCGCGCCCCAACCGGCGCCCGTCGAGTGAAACGTCGGCGAGACGCCGAGCTCGACGCATTTCTCCCACAGTGGCGTGTAGTCATGAATCGAGGCGTGACCGAGGCCGTCGATCCATCGTGCGCCCGGCGTGTCGGTACCCGGGAACGGCCGAGGGATCGCGCCACCCATCATGACCGCGCGCAGTCCGAGTTCCCCGACGGCGTACTCGAGC
>JALYLU010000303.1:0-876 GCA_030774075.1 Actinomycetota bacterium
GAGTCGACCATGTCGTCGCCCACTGACGTGTTCGCCGTCGACGACGCGCACTACCGCTATCTCGATCGATTCGTCGCGCTCGCGGGTGTCTCCCTCACCGTCGGCGCCGGGGAACGTGTTGCCCTGCTCGGTGCAAACGGCTGCGGCAAGTCGACGATGCTCAAGTTGCTCGCTGGACTCCTCGGACCCGACCGCGGGACGGTCCACGCGTTCGGCACCGAGCTGACCGCGGCGAATCTCGACGACGACCAGTTCGCGCGCGCGTTCCGAGCGCGCGTCGGCTTCGTGTTCCAGAGCTCCGATGCCCAGCTCTTCTCACCGACCGTGCGCGACGAAGTGTCGTTCGGACCGCTCCACCTCGGGTTCGACTGCTCCGAGGTCGAACGGCGTGTTGACGACGTGCTCGCGCTTCTCGACATCGCTGATCTCGCGGAGCGGGCGCCCTACCAGCTCTCCGGCGGCGAGAAGAAGCGGGTCGCGATCGCCTCGGTGCTCGTGACGAACCCGGACGTTCTGCTGTTCGACGAGCCGACCGCGGCGCTCGACCCGCGTACGCAGCGCTGGTTCCTCGACCTCGTCGTCGAGCTGCATAGGGCCGGTAAGACGATCATCTGCGGGACGCACGACCTCGCCGCTCTCGACCAGCTCGCCGACCGTTGCGTCGTGTTCTCCGAGGATCATCGGATCGTTGGTGCGGGGCCGGCGGCCGAGGTCCTCGCCGACGCGGCCTTGCTCGAGGCGACGAACCTGGTCCACGTGCACGCGCACCGGCACCGCGACCGCGTCCACACGCACCGGCATGGCCTCGACCATCACGAGACGGAGTGCGAACACCGATGAGTCACACCGCCGCCCGGGCAATCGACGTACTGCGCG
>JALYLU010000303.1:886-6491 GCA_030774075.1 Actinomycetota bacterium
GCGGACGATCATCGAGCTCCTCAGCCGGACGCACGAGCACCTCACCGCCGAAGGCATCGCCGAGGATGTCCAGCGTGCGCATCCGGAGATTCACGTGTCGACCGTTTACCGGACCCTCGAATCGCTCGAGGCGTGGGGACTGGTTGAGCACGTCCATCGCGGCCATGGCGCCGCGTTCTTCCATCTGGCGGCTTCGCACCCGCACGTGGTGTGCGAGGAATGTGGCCGAGTGCTCGACGTTCCCGCGCACGAGTTCGCGCCGCTCGTGGCACGCGTGCGCGATGCCTACGGCTTCGAGCTCGACATCGCCCACAATGCCTTGATGGGCCGCTGCCGCGACCACGATTCGGGACGCGCCTGCTGAAGGTGCACCGCAGTTGCATGCCGCGCTCGACGGCAACCCGGGTCAATCGGCGGCCTGTGCGAGCACCTTCGGGTCGCTGACGAGGTGAAACTTCTCGCGGAAGTCGCGCAGGCCGTAGCCGGTCAGCGTGGTCGGGCCTATGGCGCGGGCGGTCGCGCTCCGCTGCAGACCGAACATGGGAGCGAGCTCACCGAAATAGCCTCCGGCGTCGACGACCGCGACGTCTTCCTCGGTCCCGTCGTCGCGGGTACGCAGGATTTGAATCCGGCCGTCCTCCACCACGTAGACGAGGTCGCCGCGGTCGCCCTGCTCGAAGACCGCCTCCTCTGTGTCGAGGTGGATCGTCTCGGGTTCGCGAGGAGACGTGTCGGCCCGTGGGGTCAGGTTGACGACGCTGTCGGCGAGGGGGATCATGCGTTCGTCGTGGGTGGCGACGACGACCAGTCTGCCGTCGTCAGCGAGCGCTCGTATCAGCTTCAACACGCCGTCGACCTGGATGTAGTCGAGGTGAGCGGTCGGCTCGTCGGCGAGGATCACGGGCGGGTCGTGGGCGAGCGCGCGGGCGATGGCGACACGCTGTTGCTGACCGCCGGACAGTCCTGACGGACGATGGTGCATGCGGTCGTCGAGGTTGACTCGTTGCAACAGGTCGGTCGCGCGGTCGCGCGCGGCGCGCCTCGACATTCCCGCCGCGCGCAGAGGCACCATAACGTTCTCGACGGCGGTCAGCGACGGTACGAGATTGAAGGCCTGAAAGACCACGCCGACGGTCTTGCGGCGGTAATTGGTCAGCTCCGCACCCCGAAGGGCGGTGACGTCGGTGCCGGCTACCCGCACGCCACCCTCGCTCGGGGTGAGGATGGCGGCGAGAACCGACAGCAACGTGGTCTTGCCGCAGCCCGATGCGCCGAGGAGCAGCACGAGCTCACCGCCCGATGCCTCGAGAGAAAGGCCGTCGATCGGTCTTACCGGATAGCCGCCCGACGAATACTCGATGACCAGATCCCGCACGCTCAGATCGACGCCGACGACGGACGGGCTCATCCTCCGAACGCCAAGGCCGGATCGACGGTCACCGCGCGTCGCAACGCGATGAGGGAAGACAGAAGCCCCACGAATACCGCGACGATGGGCAGTACGACGTACGCGGATTTAGGGATCGTGACAGCCATCGACATCGCGGGTGTCAGCACGAACGAGAGTGCGTACGCCGCCACCGCGGCACACAACGCCAGCGCCACCGCCTGGAACGCCAAGCCCAATAGCAGCGTCCGCGTCGTCACCCCCGTCGCCTTGAACACCGCGAAGTCGCGCGAGCGTTCGATCGCCTGGAGGTAGAGCACCGAGCCGATGATCCCAGCCGCCACGAACCACAGCAGGAACATGATGAAGGTGATCGTCTGCGTCGCCTTGTGCATCGGGCGGCTGAGATCGGCCCTCACCGCGGCATTCGTGATCAGCCGATAGCCCTTGAGGGGCGACGTCGTGGAACCGAGCGTAACGACGGTGGTTGCGAGCGGAGCGCCGCTCAGCGCCCCGGCTTGCAAGTCGAGGAGGGGCACGAACGCGACGGGCACACCGGCGTAGTACGTCACACCACTCGTGCGTCCGACGATCGTGTACTGCCGGCCGAAGGCGGCAACAGTGGAGCCGAGCCTCAAGCCGAGCGTTGTATCGGCAATCATGTCGCCCGAACCGCGTAGCGGCCGACCCTCGGAGAGCTTCGGACTCACGATCCCAGCCGGTGGGATCCCGACCACATTGAGGTCGCGCACTGCCTTTGCGTTCACGCTCACCCGCATCAACAGCACCGGGTCGGCCGCCCGAATGCCGGGAAGGGCGGCGATCTGCTTTGCCTCCGAAGCCGGGAACACTTGAGAGCTGGTGAACGGACCCGACACATCGGTGGGCACAACCCAGGAATCGGCACCGAACGCGGCGACGCTGTGGCGGATCTCGGTCCCGAAGCTCGCGCTCACTCCACTGATCAACAAGGTGAGTGCGAAGACCAACCCCGCGGCGAGCACGCCGATGAGAAACCGCCGCCGCCGCCACTGCAAGTCGCGAAGGCTCACGAACAGCACAGCGGGGAGCGTATAGGGCTGAGCAACACGCTGGCCCGTCTGGTTGCGCAGGGCGGAGCGCGCTCGACCACAATTGGTCGGTATGAGTGGTCCCGTGTGGTCGCAGGTGGACACGGGCGTCGCGCTCGCGTTGGGTGTGATCGTGGGGACGGCCGGGGTCCGCAAGCTGCAGCGCCCGCGCGTGTTCGCGCTCACCCTGCAGCGTCTGGACCCGGCGCTGTCGGGTCGCAGATCGCTCTCGATCCGATTGGCGTTCGTCGTCGCGGGTTACGAGGCGATTGTCGGAGCCGGTGTCGTCGTGTTCCGCGGCGAGCCCGGCTTTGTTTTCGCGTGCGCGCTGCTCGTCGCGTGCGCGGGCTTCCTGGCGGCGCTGGCGCGGGCGGTGCAGCAGAGTGTGCCCTGCGCATGCTTCGGTCGCCTCGGACGCACTGCTGCAGGCGGTCGCGAGATCGCGCGCGGGATCACGCTGGTGGGGGCCGCGACGTTCCTCGTCGTGCACCGTGCGCTGGACGCGCACGCGAACCATGCCGCCGGACTCGTCGCCGCAGCTGCGTTCGCGGCGACCGCCTGCTTCATCGCGGTCGCGCAGCGCGTCGGCGCGAGCGTGCGGCCGGGCGTCGAGCTACGAGCGGGCGCACCGCCCGGACACCGATCCTTTGCGGGCTCGATGCGGAGCATCTCCGGCTACGACAACGATCTGTACACCTCGGAACCTGAGTGAGCGTCGCGAGGCGGGTATCGAGCAGCGAGCGGGGCCCGAGCGGCCCGGCGCGAAGCGCCGAGAGCGGGGAAACCTGAGTGAGCGTCGCGAGGCGGGTATCCCGCCGAGCAGCGAGCGGGGCCCGAGCGGCCCGGCGCGAAGCGCTGAGAGCGGGGAAGAAAAGTGCCGTTAGGCGCGTAGCGAGAGCGGGAACTGCGCGGTCGCGCCACCGTCGACCACGAGTGTCTGCCCCGTGATGTAAGACGCGAGGTCGGACGAGAGGAACACGACCGCGCGGGCGATGTCGTCGGGGGTGGCGAACCGACCGAGCGGGATGTTCGCGGCCGACGCGGCCCGACGATCCTCGCTCATCATCGCTTCGACGCGCGGCGTGAGGACGGCGCCGGGCGCCACCGCGTTCACCCGCACGCCGTTCGCGCCGAGCTCCATGGCGAGGGTGCGCACAAGTGACATCATCCCAGCCTTCGCCGCACCGTACGCGCCGTGCAATGGCGCGGAGCGCAGCCCGCTGACCGACGCGATCGCGACGATCGAGCCGCGACCCCGGTCGGACATGACGCGCCCGGCGACGCGGGCCAGATTGAAGAACTGGCGCAGTACCAGATCGAAACTCTCGTCCCACGCGTCGTCGCCGAGCTCGATCGTCCGTCCCCAACGCGTTTCGCCGACAACGTCGACCGCGACGTCGAGCGGTCCGAACTCGGCGCCCGCGGCGTCGAGCCCAACGCGCACCTCGTCGAGCCGGCGCGCGTCGCCGGTGAACGCGCGACCTTGGGTGCCGATCGCGTCGGCCGATCCGATCGCGGCCTCGATATCTACGTCGAAGCAGACACGTTCGCGCCCGCGGCCGCGAACGTGCGCACGCACGCGCGGCCGATACCGCTGCCGACCCCCACGACGAAGACATGCCTGTCTCTGAGCGCGAAATCGATCAGCGGACTGCCGGGCACGACGTCAGCGTACGGGACTCCCGGGTCACCTCAACTGGAAGTAGCCCGGCACGTCGGCGTGCGGAGTGTCGAGATACACCTTCGCTTCGGGAGGTCCCGCGAAGCGGCCGTGGCTCCAGCGAACCTCCACGTGTCCGTCGACGGCTCGTTCCGCGCGGGTGTCGCGGTCGCGCACGACCGCGCGCCACGCGACCATGGGCTGCCCGCCGGCGCGGGGTTCGACGTCGAACGCGCGTAGCTCGAATTGCCGGCGCCAGTCCCACGGCGTGGCGATACGCAGACGCAGGAAGCCTCTCGGCGCTGTGCCGAGCACGAAGTACGGTGCGCTGCCGATACGCAGCAGCCGCCACAACATGGATTCCGCATCAGTACCGATCGCCGCGCGCCAGCGCCGCGCCGACGCGTCGGCAACGCGCGCGACCATCGCCTCGTAGTGCCGGAGGGTTTCGCTCGGCCAGCCATCACGCAGCCGGTGGCCGAGGGCGTGCCGCCGTTTGGCATCGAGCGCGTCGATCGTCATGGGCAGATCGAGGTCGGGCGAGACCGCCGATCGCACGGCCGCGTACAACGCCTCGTGCTCGGTCGGTGCGACCTCACCGAACCAGTCGGCGCCGCGGCGGCCGTGGCCGCCCGCGAGCCGGCGATCGAACAGATGATGGGGCGAGGCGTTCACGACGATGCGCGACACGTACTTACAGCTGACCAGATAGACGCGGTCGATCCGCAGGTCGGCGGGCACCACCTCGTCGCCGGGCGCCCGGTGTGCACCCTTCCACTCCACCACGAGCGGACGGCGACCGCGTAGACCTTCGCGCGCAGAGAGGAATGCACCACCGTTCATCAACGCGGCTGTGAAAACGTCGGGATGCCGGCGTTCCTTCCACGCGCGCAGCAGATTCTCGTAGTCGGATGGCTCGACGTTGTGCAAGGTTTCCGGTGCGGCCACCAGAGCGGCCTCGACGTCGTCGAATCCCAGCATTCCCAGTCCCGTGACGACCTCGGTGATCGTCGTCCGGAGATCGGCCACTAGGTGTGTCCGCCGGCCGCGTACTTGCGCAGCGACTCGTAGCCCTTGGAGGTGCGCATCTCGATCACGTCGAACACGATGTCGTCGGCGGAGCGCAGCGCGACGTCACCTTCGCTCCCCTTGCGCGGGAGGTGAGACGTGAGGAACACGATCGGCCCCTTGCCGGCCCGGGCGAGCACATGGGCGCGGCCGAGTGACTTCCACACGGTGTCGGTCCGGAGCAATCCGCCGCGCGTGCTCGTGAAGGCGCCCGACACGTCGAAATACCATTCGACGTCGGCCGCGTCGGTCGCGATGAAGTTGATCACCACGCCGGTACCGCGCACGCGCTGGTTCTTGGCGACGATCGTGAATCCGGTTTCTTTGAGGAGCTCCTCGGCGAGCGCCTGCGCGGCCTTGCCTTCGCGCGACGCGCGCGCCTGGAAGTCGGCGCTGTCGCCGGCGGGTTCGGGCAACGTG
>JALYLU010000304.1 GCA_030774075.1 Actinomycetota bacterium
CCTACAACCATTACGCGCTCTTGCGCAGCGTCGAAGATCTCTTCGCCCTCGGCCGCCTCGGCTACGCGAACAGTCCAAACGTGAGCAGCTTCGGCCACGACGTCTTCGACGCCACCTGACGGACGTTGCCGGATCACGCCTGAACATCGGCGAGTGTTGAGACCTCACATTGGTGGGAACAGCTCGACCCATCGGTTGACGACGTCGGTGTCGCCGATCACCTCGACATTGGCGGCGGCGGATTCGAGACGACCCCACATCATCAGCAGGAGACCCTCGGCGGGGCCGCGCAACGCGACATCAGCCTTTGCGTGCTCCCGCGTGAGTACCCGCTCGCCGGCGGCGGGGAGCCGCAGCAACCACTCGCCGTCGCTGTCGGTGCAGTGAACGTGGATCGACGGTCCGGCGGGAGCAGTGTGCAACATGCGCGTGAGACCGGCGAACACGTCGAGGTACTCGTCGACCCCGTCGGCCGCGACCGCCGGGTCCATCGGCGCTCCGCGGATGCCCGCGCCGAGCTCGGCGTCCCAGCGGTGCACCAACGTCTCTTGCGCCATCCGCCGTTGCCAGAACCCCGCGGTGCGCCCCTCGGGCCACCACGACCAACACTCGGCGTCTGCATCCGTGGCTCGCAGCGCGGCGACAACGGCGGCGGTTCCTTCCGCGATCCAGCCCGCGAGTTCGGGGTTCTCGCGCTCGGGGATGGCGAGGCTCGAGAACAGTCCGAAGTCCGCGGTCGGCCTGCCGTTCACGACCTGGGCGACAACGTGATGGGCGCCCCCGACATGTTGCGCGCAGGTCGCCACGGTCCATTTGTCGGACCACGGGATCCTTGCGTCGCGGTTTGGTTCCAGCGCGGCGACGACTCGCGCTCCTTCCGTCTCGATCACGCCGATGTTGTCGATTGCCACCAGCGCACAGTACCGACATCGTCGAGACGGTTGTCGATCGTCCTCGGTTCCATGGGGAGCGCCGATCGAGATCGCGAAGTCGATCCGCGCCGATAGGTTGCGCTGAATGGCCGAGCAACTGACGCTGTATGAGTGGGCTGGCCAACTCGCAGGACGGTGCTGAGGTCGCCGGGCACGCGCCGGTCCCTCGGCGTGAGGTACCGATCGGCTGCGATGTACGCCCGAGTCGTGTGCAGACCGGGGAAAGCTTGGCGCGTCAGGCCTTCACGGGGCTGCCGCGTAGGAACGCGGCCCATTGTTGGCTGGTTGCGTTGTGCACTGCGGTGATGAGGGCGGCGGCGTTAGGGCCGTAGACCGTGATCACCGCGTTATCGCGTTCGGCGACGGCGGGTAGTGGAAGGTTGTCGATCGCCACGCCGTAGCGGAAGACGGTGTCGCCGTGCAGGACCGCGACTCGCACTTCGCCACCGTTGGCCAGTGTGCACACCGAATTATCCGAGCTGCCCCGCACCGGGTCCGCGGTCTCGCCCACGATCGCGAGTCCGAGTGGCGCGGGTCGGGTGAGATCGAAGCCCGGTATGCGCGACGCGGTGCGCGACCGAAGCCCGCGAGCGATCGCGACCAACCCGGCCCGGTCGATGTCTCGCGTGCGTATGTAGGTCTGACTGCCGTCGGGAAGCGTCCATAGGACCGATCCTTGCCCGTACACGCCGACGTAGACCCAAGCGGGACGACCGTTGATCGTGACGTAAGTTCCCGGCCCACGAGAACTGTGCGTGTTCGCGAAGAACCGTTCGACGATCGCGTAGGGACCCGCTGCGCCGCGCGCCGGATCGGCGAGCACCTGCACGGTGCGTTTCGGGCTGGACCAGGCGAACAACGTCACGGTCCCGGACGACTCACGTGTCCATGCCGGTGCGCAGCCCGCCATCGTGATCATCGGCCGTGTTAGCGGACCGTTATCACCAGGTCGCGGTGACTCGGTTCCGTTGGCCGGGGTCGAAGACGTCGTGGTGCGCAGGGTTGTGAGCGTCGTCGGCGATGCGGCCCGATGCCGAGTCGTGGACGAGCACGCCGCCGAGGCAAGACATACCGACGCAACCACCGGCAGTGCCCAAATACTTCGCGGCGACACGACACCAGCGTCGCGCGCCCAACATCCCCATCGCTAGCAACGCGCACCAGACGAGCGACATTTCGCCGCGATCGACCGGTCGGGAGGGAGTGCCGACCGCCAGATCTTGCGCAACGGATTCAAGATCGTTCGTCTCGGCGGTGTGTAGCCTCCGTCGCGCGGTTCCTTGCGGCGAGGTCGGACTCCTTGACGAAAATGCGGATATCTTCGATCGTTGTCGCAACGCTGATCGCCCTCGCGGCCTGCGGAAGCGCACCATCCGCCAGCGGACGGAGTAGCAGCAGTACAACTCGAGGCGCTGCTCCGTCAACCCACCCGCGCTCGCTCCCCGCGGATCCGAGCCAACTCGTGCTGCGCGCCGGCGACTATCCCACGGGCACCGTTGATGAGCAGGGACGGTCCGATCTCTATGACGAAGCTCCCGAGACGTTCCTGAAGGTATTGAACGCCGCGGGTCTTGCACCGAGTCAAGGTGCGTTCGTGCGGTCGTTTCACATCAGCAAGGTCTACTACGGCTCGATAAATAGCGTCGCTGTTGCCCTCGCGTCACCACGACTCGCGTCCAACTTCTTCCGTGACGGCGCACGCGGACTGCTGAACTTCAACGGTTTCGCGGGCAGGACAACCGAAGGAACGCCGATCACGCCTCCGGCTGGGCTGGGCATCAAAGCGGTCGCGTTCGAGGGTCCAGGAGCGAACGGTGGTTCCACGCTTGCTGTCGTGTGGGTCCGCAAGAGTGCCGTCGGACTCCTCATCGTGGACCGTTCGCAAGGCGACCCCCGCCCGGAGCTTGCCCAGCTTTCGAAGATCATGGACCAACGAATGTCCGAACTGGCTTGACGATCAGCCTGACAGGCGGTCGACACGCGCGTTCGGATCTGCGCAGACGTCGCGGACACTCCTCGACGCGCGCTCACAATGCCCGCGCTCGTGTGGTTGTGCCCAGCCCGGGAAGGGGGAGAGAGCAGGGGTTAATACTGCGGTGTCTCCCGAGTGTCCGACCGACGTGTGCCGCGAAGTCGCGGGACATTCGCCTCCGTTGCGTGACGTCTCCAATCTGAGCGGCGTGGCGTGTCCCAATACGACGACCTGCACCGCCGTCGGCTACTACAAGACGAGCTCGGGCGACGCGACGTTGGTCGAGCATTGGAACGGCACGAACTGGTCGATCGTCACGAGCCCCGACCCCAGCGGCTCGATCATCCTCAGCCTGAACGACGTGGCGTGTCCGAGCACCACGCGCTGTACGGCCGTCGGCCACTACCAAACCAGCTCGGGCGACGCGACGCTGGTGGAGCATTGGAACGGGACGCACCGGTCGATCGTCGCCAGCCCCAACCCCGCCATCGCAACCGATTCCAATCTAAGCGGCCTGGAGTGTCGCAGCCCGACAAGCTGCACCGCCGTCGGCGACTATCGCGCTCACGCCAGTGACTAGACCCTGATCGAGCGATTCACATAACAAAGGCGGGTTTCCCCCGCCCTTCCCAATCCCGATGGTGAGGATGGCATCCGCAGGGACGGCCCCGACACGACGTGACCCGCGCGGCCGTGTTCGAGTGTGCCAGTCGCGGGTTCGAGGCCGGCGGCGTTCAGTGTGATGGTGACGGTCGCCCGAGTGGGCGTCCGAGACTCGTGCGTGGGTCAGACGATGCCGAAGCGGACAGCCTTGTCGACAAGGACCGAGCGGTGATCAGTGATGCGCCATAGGGTCGCTTGCCCGTACGGTTGGCCGGGTTGGTTCGTAACGGCGAGCGCGAGGTCGTCGGTGTTTGGTCGTGTCCGGAACGCGTATGAGGCAAGGGGGCATGGGCAGCTCGGATTCTGCGTGGCGCTGCGCCAGACAACGAAGTTCGAACGCCAGTCGACTGCCTGCGCCTGAAGCGTCGGATCGATCGTCTCCAGCACCAGATGGCCGTCCCACGACAGGTCTCTCGGTTGCCCCAAGACGTGCGCCACGACCGCGCCGGTTGTCGTGTCGAGCACTTGACCTCGAGGGCCGGAGCCGGTGAGCTGTTCGAGTGCGTAGCGGCCGTTGCCTGACACTGCGACGATCTCACCGATGTCGACGTGCGGAGGCACCCATCGTGGTGTCGTCTCGACGCCGGCGCTGAGTCGTACGGCCCTGATCTCGACGTTCGTGGCGAGCGTGTTGTCGGCGACGATGGCTTCGTCGTTCTTGATGCTGCATCGCAGGATGCTCGGGCCGGTGTGCGGTCCGTAGCCGGGTACTTGGGCAACGACGCGCGTCGCGCGTCCCGGATCTACCAGGAGCAGGTCGGCTGGTCCTTCGGGCATGCCGGTAGTGAGCGAGTGCGGCCGCAGCGAACACAGGTGTCTGCTGTCGTCCGCCCACGAGCCACCGATGTCTGGTCCCTTCGCGATCAGACGGCCCTGGAGATCGAGGATCTCACCGTCGTTGCCGACGCCGATCACGAGCAACCTGGTGCCATCGGGCGACAGAAACACGGTCGTGCAGCAATCGACCGTCGCGCTGAGGTGCAGCGTTCGAAGCCGGCGTCCGTCCCATCCCCATTCCACAAGGGTGTGACGGTCACCCGACGACGGTGCACTCAGGAATCCGGCGGGCGGGACCGACAACGCGGCGCTCGTCGTTGAGCCTTGGGTCTCGTGACGTACTGATGCAGCATGGCCGCTGCCGCACGCCGCGAGGAAAACAAGTGCGGCGACGCAAACCCGGCTCACGCTCGTTAGACGCACCCCTTTCCCTCGACGGTTCCCGCGTCGATCCTTCGTCAACTCACGCGCCGTAGCGCATATTGCCCGATCGGCTCTGTTCTGGCGAGCAGTTCGGCAGATGTGGCGCTTCACGTGTGGAGGTAACGGCCGAGTTCCTTTCCGTCTGTCGCAAAGAAGACAATGAACTGGATTGCATCTTCAGCACACCGCGCCGACCGCTGCTCGACGAGGCGTTGAAACACGTCGAGATCCACATTGCCATTTTGTCTGCCCGGCAATCATCGGGAGATGCCGATCGGCAGGGATGGCGTCGCGACCGAGGTTCGCCAGGAGGGTCGGCCCCGCTTGTTGTTTTCGCTTCTATGCCGAGCGACGCCAGGGCCATGTCGCTGCGAGCACTCTGGGCGGATGTCTCCATCCACGTTGCATCGCGTTCAGGAACCTCTCGCGAAGCGTCCATGCACGCGGAGTCGCTGCAGGGATGGGGTTGCTTGCAGCATCGCCGAGTGCGTCGACGAGGAGTGCCGTCAGGTCAGTGGTATCGGTGACCAGGATTGGCGTCGCGGCGATGCACCTCTCGCCTTGCCAATGCGAGAACACGACAACTCGATCCGACTCGTGCCATGTGACGCGTAGAAACTCGTCCGCGCCGAGCGCCTGAGGCAGAAACACGCGGTGGCGCCTCGCTGGCTTGAACTCCGCCACCTGCCCATGATGTGCCCGGCCTCAACACATCGTCAAGGTGGGCGCGACCGCGAGCCGATCGGGAGTTATGGACGCGCAGTCACGCGCGAGCGGAAGGCTACGGTCAGGGCGTTCCGCGGACGAGCCACTCGACGGCGATCGGCAGACGCGTTTCGAAGTCCAAGAGCTTGGCCCACTCTGGCTCGATCGTGATGCGGGCCATCTGCGAGTAAATGGAACGGATCTGCGCCTCGAACTGCGGCCATTGATCTCGGGGGAGTGACTTCTCGGATGCTTCGAGAAACTCATCGGGGACGCCGTCGACAATATCGACAGCGGCGATCCCGCGCACGAGAAGTACGTGCGGCGGCTGGGTGTCGGTGTCGATGCTCAGCGCCACCTTCGCGTTGGACGCGAGTGCTCGCACCTTTGGGGCCTGCACGGCGGTGCAGACGATGAAGGTCGATCCGTTCCAGACGTAACCCACTGGAACGACCCGTGGCGCACCATCGGCTCCGTTGTACCCGAGCCGCGCCAAGAGCGAAGAGTGCAGCAACTCCTGCGCGAGCGGATCTCGCAGGATGTCCATCACGGTCTCGTGCTGCACGATGCGCCTCCTCCTCGAGCGTTCAGCTCACCTTTTCCCGCATGACGAAGCAGCAATCCGAGCACGGACAAATTGCCCGGTCGCGAGCGCGTCGAGCGAGCGCCGATCGGATATGGCCTCGTCGCTCACGATCCAAACACGATGAAAAGCGTTAGATACAACATGTAGAGACCATTGACGGTTCCGAAGATGACACCCGCGACGAGGCAGGCCATCGGCAGCCCACGTAGGCCATAGCGCCTTGCGATGCAGAACGCACTCACCCCAGCCGTCGGGATCAACAGGCTGGGCTTCCCCTCAAATCGTGGAGGGTTGCTGATTGATGGTTGAAGCCTCTCATCCGCCCGCCCGTTGGTGCCACCGTCTTGCTGTTCGTGCGTCTACGGCGATCTGAGAGGACGGTTTTCATGCC
>JALYLU010000305.1 GCA_030774075.1 Actinomycetota bacterium
GTTGGGTCCTGCTCACTCACACGCACCCCGATCACTGGCCCGCAGCCGCGAAGATCCGCAAGCGAACCGGTGCGAAGGTCGCAGGCTTTGCCCCCTTCCCGAAGACCGACGAGGTCACCCTCGAGCTCGATGTCGTGCTCACCGACGGCGACACCATCGACGGGACCGAGTTCAGGCTCGAGGCGCTGCACACACCGGGACACGCACCCAATCACCTGTGTTTCTGGCTCGATGAGGAGCGCTCGTTGTTCACCGGCGACCACGTGCTCAACGGGACCACGACCGTCGTCAACCCGCAGCGTGGAGGCGACATGATCCAGTACCTCGCCTCGCTCGACCGGCTCCGCAAGATCAAGCGGGTCGCGCGCATCTGCCCGGGGCACGGCGACGTGATCGAGGATCCGGCGGCGGTGCGCGAGGAGTACGTCGCGCACCGAAAGATGCGCGAGCGCCAGATCCTCAAGCTCTTGAAGGCCAAGCCGGCGACGATCCCGAAGATCGTCGGCGCGCTCTACACCGACACCCCCGACGGCCTCGTCGAGATGGCGCAGCGACAGGTGCACGCGCACCTGCTGAAGCTGAAGGCCGAAGGCAAGGTGCTGGGGAACGGCGCCAAGACGAGCTGGAGCCTCTCGTAGCCCGAGGTCGGCTCCGCGGAAGGGTTTGCCGCGGGCTGGCCGGGCAGCGTGCCGCCACGTAGCCTGCCGGACAACGCATCCCTCTGAGAGGAGTCGCGATGGGCGACGCGCAACTGTTCATCGATGGTGTCTGGGCCTACGCGCAATCCGGCGAGACCTTTCCCACCTACGCACCCTCGACCGGCGAGAAGATCGCCGACGTCGCCAAGGCGGGCCGCGACGACGCCCAGCGTGCGGTGCAAGCGGCGCGTAAGGCGTTCGACGACGGCCCGTGGCCGCGGATGTCGGGCAAAGAGCGCGCGGAGAAGCTGCGCGCGGTCGCCGACATCATCAACGGCCGCAGCGCGGAGATCGCGGAGATCGAGGCTCGCGACGGCGGCGGCACGATCAAGAAGGCGATGTTCGCCGACGTTCCGGGCGCGGCGTCGACCTTCCAGGCGTTCGCCAATTGCGCCGAGAACGAGCCCGACGTGATCGAGCGGGGCGAGAGCCCGTTCCCGCCCGCCAAGAGCATCGTGCGGCGCGAGCCCTTCGGCGTGTGCAGCGGCATCGTGCCGTGGAATTTCCCGTTCCTCATGGCCGGCTGGAAGATCGGTCCCGCGGTCGCCGCCGGCAACACCGTCGTGCTCAAGCCGGCGAGCTTCACTTCGCTCAGTGCGATCGAGATGGTGAAGGCCGTACAAGAGGCCGACATCCCGCCGGGCGTCGTCAACTTGATCACCGGCCCGGGCGGCAGCGCGGGTGAAGAGCTCGCGCAACACCCTCTCGTCGACAAGGTCGCGTTCACCGGTTCGACCGAGGTCGGACGGCGCATCATGCAGCTCGCGTCCGGCACCGTGAAGAAGGTCACGCTCGAGCTCGGCGGCAAATCGGCGAACATCGTGCTCGACGACGCCGATCTCGATCTCGCGGCGGCGGGCGTGCTGTGGGGCACGTTCTTCCACAACGGTCAGGTGTGCGAGTCGGGTACGCGCGCCCTGGTGTCGCGCAAGATCTACGACGAGTTCGTCGGCATGCTCGTGGAACGTGCGGGCAAGATCGTCATCGGCGACAACATGGACATGAACACCGACCTCGGCCCGCTCGTCGCGCCGAGTCAGGTCGACACCACCGAGCGGTACGTAAAGCTCGGGCTCGACGAGGGCGCGAAGCTGCTGTGCGGCGGCTCCAAGCCCGCGAACCTGCCCGCCGGACTCGACCAGAGCGCCTACTACCTCCCGACGATCTTCGAGGCCGACAACTCGATGAAGATCGCGCAGGAGGAGATCTTCGGGCCGGTCTTGTGCGTGATCCCGTTCGACTCGGACGACGAGGCGATCAAGATCGCGAACGACTCGATCTACGGTCTCGGCGGCGGCGTGTGGTCGAAGAACCTCGATCGGGCGCACTCGATGGCGGCAAGCATGCGGACCGGCACCGTGTGGGTGAACGACTACCACATGATCACGCCGACGCAGCCGTTCGGCGGCTACAAGCAGTCGGGCATCGGCCGCGAGCTCGGCGAGTACGGCTACAACGAGTACCGCCAGATCAAGCACGTGTGGCAGAACACGGCCACCGATCGCAGCGGCTACCTGCACTTCGCGGCCCTGAGCGGCAACATTTGAACGTGACCGGCACCGCCGCGGCGGCGCGCGTCGTCGAACGGGCGAGGCGCGATCGCCGCGGCGCGCTGGTCTTCACGATCGGTACCGGCTGTTGCGAGTCGACCGCGCCGTTTCTCTACGAGGACTTCTGGCCCGGGCCCGACAGCGAAGCCGTCGGTGACGTCGCGGGCGTCCTCGTGTACGCGCCCGAATATCTGCGCATCCTGTATCCGGGTGATGAAGGTGTGACCGTCGACGTCGAGGAGGGCTCGATGGCCGAGTCGATGTCGATCGAGACGGAGTACGGATGCCGGTTCATCTTGCGAGATCCCGCCGGCGACCCGATGGAACGGCAAGAACAGCGAGTCTGTGATGTCCCTGAGTCGGTGTCCGCTCTTCGCACGCGGGGTCCACAGGAATTGCCGGAGGCGCTGCTCCGCGCGCGGATGCGATAGCGGGCGGATTCTGATGCGATAGGCCCATCGGGTCCGCCCTACCGTTGCCGGTCGTAGCCCCCGCTGCCGATGGAGAAGCAGTGACCGACCCAACTGACGCGCTTTTGGTCGCCGAACACGTTCGCAAGACGTACCACACGGGCGCGGAGGAGGTCGAGGCCCTGCGCGATGCCGACCTCGTCGTGCACGAGGGCGAGTTCGTCTCGATCATGGGTCCCTCCGGCTCGGGCAAGACGACGTTGCTCAACTGCTGTTCGGGTCTCGACGAGATCGACGGCGGGCGAGTGATGCTCGACGGCGTCGACCTGCACGCGCTGTCGGACGCGCGGCGCACCGCGAACCGCGCGTCGTCGATGGGCTTCATCTTCCAGGCGTACAACTTGATTCCCGTGTTCAGTGCCGTCGAGAACGCCGAGCTCCCGTTGCTGCTCGCGGGAGTGGATGCGAAGGAGGCGCGCCGCCGCGCGTCGGCGACACTCGAGCGCGTCGGCCTCGGCGCCCGCTTGAAGCACCGTCCGGCCGAGCTTTCCGGCGGCGAGCAGCAACGGGTGACGGTCGCCCGAGCGCTCGCGGGTCGGCCCCGGGTCGTGTGGGCCGACGAGCCGACCGGCGCGCTCGACTCCGAGACGGCGGAGCAGGTCATGCAGCTCCTGCGCGAGTTGAACGCCGACGGTCTCACGCTGATCGTCGTGACCCACGACGCCGTGGTCGGTGGCAGCGCGAACCGTGAGATCAAGATGCGCGACGGCCGGATCGTCAGCGACGATCTTGTCGCCGGCGCGGTCGGCGGCACCATCGCGCCCTCGTGCTGACGCACCGATGATTCTCGTCGCGCTGCTGTCGCTGCCGTTCCTGTTCGTGCTGGCGCGCAAACCCGTCTTGCGACGGCTCGCGTTGCGCAACGCCGTCCGCCGGCCGCGGGAAACCGCGCTCGTGATCCTCGGTTCGTTGCTCGGGACGGCGATCATGACCGGCTCGTTCGTGGTCGGCGACACCTTCAATGCGTCGATCCGCCGAACGGCGCACACGCAACTCGGCCCGGTCGACGAGATCGTGTCCGCGAACGGGCTGGCGAGCGCGCGGGTCCTCGCGTCACGACTTGGGAGCCTGCGCGACCCGAACGTCGACGGCACGCTCGCCCTGACGTCGACGACCGCGTCGACGGCCTCGACAACCGCGCCGGTACGCGCCGCCCCCAAAGCCCAACTCCTCGAGACCGACTTTGCGGCGGCGCGGCGCTTCGGTGGTGATCCTCACGCGACCGGAATCTCCGGCCCCACGCCGGCTGCGGGTGATGCGGTGATCGCGAGCGACCTGGCACGCGTGCTCAGAGTGAAGCCCGGCGACGCGATCGACGCGTTCGCGTACGGCGTCACGGTGCGATTGCGAGTGCTGCGCGCTTTTCCGAAGCTGGGCGTCGCGGGCTACTGGCCGGGTGACGAGACCGCTTCGAACAACATCTTCGTCGGCCCGGGCACGATTGCCGGCATCTTCGGAAGAAGCGTGTCGCCGGCTGCCGCGCCGCCGCAGTCGATCGTGCTTGTTTCGAACCGGGGCGGCGTGGAGGCCGGCGCCCGGCGGACCGGCGCGGTCGACCGTCTACTCGAAGCGCAACTCGGCGGCGTCGCGGCGAGTGTCAACAACAGAAAGCAAGCGGTGCTCGATCGCGCCGATCGCAGCGGGAAATCGCTGTCGCGCTTGTACGCGTCGCTCGGCGCCTTCGCGGTGCTGGCCGGGATCCTGCTCCTTGTCAACATCTTCTTCATGCTCGCCGACGAACGGAAGTCGGAGCTCGGCATGTTGCGCGCTGTTGGTCTCCGACGGCTCTCGCTCGTCGGCGCGTTTGCCGCCGAAGGCTGGTGCTACGCCGTGCTCTCCGCGATCGCGGGAACCTTCGTCGGCCTCGGCTTGGGGCGCGCGCTGATGGCTGCCGCGGCGAAGCTGTTCTCGCGGCGGGGTGACGATTCCCGCATCGCGCTGCACTTCGCGTTCAAATGGGCCAGCGTGCAACGCGGTCTCGTCATCGGCTTCGTGATCGCGATCGCTACCGTCGTGCTCGCGAGCGTGTGGCTGAGTCGTTTCAACATCATCCAGGCGATCCGTGACATCACGGAGCCGGCGCCGCGCCGGCCGCACCGGCGCTCGAGCTACCTCGGCATCACGGGCGCGTTGTTCGGGCTGGCGCTGACGGCCGGCGGCGTGGCGAGCTCCTCGTTCCTCGCGCTGATGCTGGGTCCCGTTGTCGTGCTCCTGGGCATCGCGCCGACGCTGGCGCGCAACTTCCCGCGTCCGGTGGTCAATACCGCGGTCGGCGCGGTCGTGCTCGCGTGGTCGGTCGCGGCTGTCCCGGTCGCGATCGCGCTCGATATCTCGGTCGACGTGTTGCTGTTCGTCGTCCAGGGTCTCGTTCTCGTCGGCGCGGCGGTCGTGCTCACCGCGCAGCACCAGCAGGCGATCGGTCACGGAATCGGACGCATGGCCAAGCGATCGCTGGCAGTGCGCCTGGGGCTCGCGTACCCGTTGGCGCGACGGTTCCGGACGTCGATGACGCTCGGAATGTTCGCCTTGGTCGTCTTCATCCTCGTGCTCGTATCCGTGTTCGCGGCGATGTTCGCGGGGCAGATCGGCGAGTTCACGCGCGACGCCTCGGGAGGATTCAACGTGGTCGCGCAGTCGAATCCGAGCAACCCGGTTGCGTTCGACGCGATCGCGCGCGAAGCCGGCGTGCAAGCCGTCGCGCCGCTCACGACCGTAAACGTGCAGATCACCGCCGCACCCGGTCTCACGAGGTCACGCGAATGGACCGCAACGGGCTACGACCGCCGGTTCGTCGACCACGGCGCGCCGAAGCTCGACGATCACGCCGGTTACGCGAGCGACGCGGCCGCATACCGTGCGGTGCTCGCCTCGCCCGACCTGGCGATCATCGAAGCAACGTTTCTGGCATCCGGTGGCGGACCGCCGCGTGAGCAGGTCGGCATCGGCGACCGTGTCACCGCGCAAGACGAGGCGAGTGGGCGCTCGCGTACCTTCACGATCGCCGCGATCAGCACACCCGACGTCGCCGACAACGGCGTCCTCTTCGGGATCACGGCGGCGCGCGACCTTTTCGGTGCGAGGGCGGTCGCCGACCGCGCGTATGTCGACGTACGCGACCCGAACGTGTTCGCGGACGCCTTCGCCGGCCGCTTCCTCGCCAACGGCGGCAAGGCCCAGACGCTGCACACCGTGGTCCAGAACGACTTGGCGCAGCAGCAGCAATTCTTCCTGCTGATGCGCAGCTACCTCGCGCTCGGGCTCGTCGTCGGCGTCGCGGGCATCGGCGTGATCATGGTGCGGGCAGTGCGCGAGCGGCGCCGGCAGGTCGGCGTGCTGCGCGCCCTTGGCTTCCAAGCCGCGGCGGTGCGTGCGGCCTTCGTCGTCGAATCGGCGTTCGTCGCGGTCGAGGGGGTGTTGATCGGCACCGTGCTCGCGCTGGTGTGCGCGTGGTCGATCACGCTCACCGACGCGTTCGGCTCGACGCTGGCGTTCCGCGTGCCGTTCGGCGCGATCGGGCTACTCATGGTCGCTACGTTCATTTGCGCGCTCCTCGCGACGGCTGCTCCCGCTCGTTCGGCATCGCGGATCCGGCCCGCCGTCGCCCTCAGGCTCGCCGACTGAGGTACAGCTCCGCGTCGTAGACGATCTCGACGGCACCGCCGTGGGCATCGATGACCTCGCCGAGCGC
>JALYLU010000306.1 GCA_030774075.1 Actinomycetota bacterium
CGTTCCACGTGTCCGGCCTGGACCGAGGCGACTCTTACTGGTTGTGGCTCACGGGCGACGACGGCAATCGGATCGGCGCCGGCACGTTCCGGGGCACCGGAGCGCCGACGGATCTCGTCATGACCGCCGCGATTCCACTCGGTGACGCGCGGCGCATCTGGGTCACCGACGAGCACGACAAGGTCGTCCTCGACCAACTGCTGCCGCCCCCTGCCTAGTCTGCGGTCCATGCCGCAGAACGTTCCCGACTTCGAGTTCTCCGACCGGGCCAAGCAGGTCCGGGCGTTCGTGTTCGAGTTCTGGTGCGAGCACGGCCGCGGCCCGACGCTGCTCGAGGTGCATCAGGCCACCGGGCTCGACCGGCGCCGCATCATCGGGGCGTACAAAGAGCTCCAGCTCGGCATCGACGTCGTCGTCAACGAGGACACGCAGAACTGCAATCTGCTGAAGGCGCCGCCGTTCTCGTCGTTCCCGTCGCAGGTACGCGCGTACATCGACGACAGCTTCCACTCCTTCGTCGGTTGCGCGAGCGAAGCGATCGCGTTCTCGCACATGCCACCGTTCGAGGACAAGACCATCCGGCTCGAGTCGCACTGCGCCTGCTGTTTTACGCCGGTCACGCTCGTCTCCAAGAACTTCGAGATGCAGTCGGTCACGCCTCCGGGGATCTTCCTGCACATCTCGCTCTCGCCGTACGACTGGAACAACGTCGACATGAGCCGCATGTGCGATTCGATGAACTACGTGCTCGACGCGGAGCACGCCGAGCGCTACGAGCGGCAGACCGCGACCCGGGGCATCCTCGTGAACCTGGACCAGGCGAAGATGTTCGTGCGGAACGTGGCGAACGAGCGGATGTACAACTTCCACTGGAAGCCCGGCACTTTGAACCCCCGCGCCGTGATCAAGGGGTTCCAGATGATGGGTGTCGACACGTCTCCGTGGGAATGACCGTCAGTCGGAGGTAGTCACCCGCGCCCGCAATGCGGACCGATCGGGTTTGCCCGTCGGGAGGAGCGGAATCGTGTCGACCACGACGACCCGCTCGGGCGTCTTGAACCGGGCGATTCCGCGCGCGGCGAACCAGGCGCGGCACGCGTCGAGATCGAAGCCGGGCGCGCTCTCGACGAACGCGACGACGCGTTCGCCCATCAGCGGGTCGGCGTCGCCGACCGCGACCGCGTGGCGGACGTCCGGATGGGCTTCGAGCACCTGCTCGACCTCGGCGGTGCTGATGTTCTCGCCCCCGCGGATGATGACGTCCCTGAGGCGACCGACGATCTCGATCGCGCCGCCGGCCGAGATCGCCGCGAGATCGCCGGTGCGGAACCAGCCGTCGGGAGTGAACGCCTCGGCGGTCTGCGCCGGGTCGAGGTAACCGACGCACACTTCGGGTCCGCGCGTGAGCAGCTCGCCGTTGCCGGCGACGCGCACCTCGATCTCACCGATCGTGTGGCCGTCCGTGATGATCGTCGGCGCCTCGGTGGAGCCGTACGTGCGCTTCACGCGGGCTCCGAACGCGCGCGACGCCTCCGCGACGAACGCCTCGCCGACCCCGGCTCCGCCACTCGAGATCAGCCGGACGCTCGCGACCCGTTCGCGGCTGAATCCGGGTGCCTGCATCATCGAGACGAAGAACGTCGGCGGCCCCACCATGAAGGTCACCCGTTCGCCTTCGATGAGCGCGAGCGCGGCTTCGGGATCCCAGCGGGCCATGAACACGGTCCGGAACGGGACGACGCCCGGCAAGGTGATGCCGTTCAACAATCCCGAGATGTGCGCGGCCGGCGCGGGCATCAACACGCAGTCGTCGCGTCCGAGCCCGTGCGCGTGCTGCATCTGCGCCGCCTTGTACGCGAGCGTGGCCTGCGTGTGCAGAACGCCCTTCGGCGCGCCGCTCGATCCCGACGTGAACAGCACCGCCGCCAGCCGGCTCGGGTCGGTCCACGGCGTTTCGATCGGGTCGCCCTTCGGGGGCGCGTCGAGGTCGTCGACGACGAACGCCGGCCGGACGGCGTCGAGCACACCGGCAACCTCGTGCGGACCCATCAGGTGGTGTACCGGTGCCGCGACCGCGCCGAGACGCCAGCACGCGCGGTACAGAACGGCGATCTCGTCGCGGTTGGCCGACTGCCACGCGACGGCGGAGCCGGGACCGACGCCGTGCGCCCGAAGCCCGCCGGCGACGCACGCGACCCTCTCGGCGAGCGGAGTGGTGGCGACTCGGGTGAGGAGGACGTCGAGCGACGGGAGATCCCACGGGCCGCCGCGTCGGCGGTAGTGGCCCGTCCGAGGGGATTCGAACGTCGGGGCGATCACGCGTGTCAGTCAGGCTCGACGCGACTTCCAGCCGTCACTGGCGGGCGTGGCGCCCCTCAGCACACTGGTGCCGACGAAATTGCGCTGGATCTCCACGGTGCCCGCGCCGATGCACAACCCGCGGATGTCGCGGTACACGCGCTCGACCGGGTACTCGCGCGAGAACCCGTAGCCGCCCAGCAGCTGGATCGCCTCGTCGCACACGAACTTCGCGGCGAGGTTCGCCGCGGTCTTCGCCATCGCGGTCTCGAGTGCGGGCGGCGTGCCGTGCGGTCCGGCCATGTGCACCGCGCGCTGCAGCAGTAAGCGCGCGCCTTCGAGCTGGGTGGCCATGTCGGCGATCTTCCACTGGAGGCCCTGCAGATCGGCCAAGGTCTGGTCGCCGACCTTGCGCTCGTTCATGTAGTTCACGGCGTACTCGAGCGCGCCCTGTGCGGCGCCGACGCACATCGCCGCGTTGCCGCAGCGTTCGTGGTTGATGTGCGAGATCAGCGTCTTGAACGACTCGCGGTTCGCGGGGTCGCCCCACAGCAGCACGTCGTCGGGCTCGACCCGCACGTCGTCGAACGCGAGCTCGGCTTCGCTCGTCGCCCGCAGTCCCATCTTCACGTGCGTGCCGGCCACGGTGACGCCCGGCGACTCGAGGTCGACGACCACCGCGCCGATGCCCTTGGTTCCGACACTGTCGGGAAAACGGCACCACACGAGGCACGCGGCGGCTTTGTGGCCGCCGGTGACGTAGTTCTTGTAGGCGTTGAGCCGAAAGCCGTCGCCGTCGGGACGGAGGCGGGCGCGCATGTGTCCGACCGAGCTTCCGGCCTCGGTCTCGCTGATCCCGATGCAGAACAGTCCTTCGCCGCTCGCCGCGATCGGCAGCCAGCGGTCCTTCATCGCGTCGTTGCCGAGGTGCTCCATCGCGCGCGGCGGTCCGTTGAAGATGAGCTGGGCGAGGATCGCGCTCGATACGTCGGCGCGGGCGAGCTCCTCGAGGACGATCGCGGCCTCGACGTCGCCGAGGCCGGCGCCACCCCAGCGCTCACCGATCGTGATGCCGAACAGCTCGGCCTTGCGCATCCCGTCCCACGCCCATTGCGGGAACTCTTCGGTCTCGTCGCCGTGCCGCGCCATCGGTGCGAGCTCGCGTGCGGCGACGTCGCGTGCGAGCTGCCGCAGCGCCGCTTGGTCCTCGGTGTCGGCGAACGGATTCGCACCGGTCGCGTGCGCGGACATGCGGCAAGGCTACTGCCGGGACTGACACGCACGTCAGGTGTGTGGGACTCGCTGTCTCGCTGTCGGGCCGCCGTGTACCTGACTACGGTGTCAGGTATGGCTTCGGACACCCCGGAAGAAGTTGGTCCGGGCGTCGACTGGTTGATGGCGCAGCCGTACGAGAGCTGGGGCGAGGTCCGGCGCTCGGAGTGCCCGGTGGTGGCCATCAACGGCGACGTGATGGGGCCGGGAACCTTCTACCAGGTCGCGCGCTTCAAGGACGCCGACTCGGTCCTGCGCGACGACAAGACGTTCTCGTCGTCGATCAACGCCGACCACATCGGCCAGTTCATGGGCGACCTCATCTTGGCGATGAACGGCGAGGAGCACCGTAAGTACCGCAACCTCGTCGCCAAGGCGTTCCGCGCGTCGCAGCTCGAACGGTGGGACGAGACCCTCGTGCGGCCGACGATCAACCGGCTCCTCGACGCCATCGCGCCGCTCGGTCACGCCGACCTCGTCGCATCGGTCACGTCGAAGTACCCGGTTCAGGTCATCTGCGGGATCGCGGGCGTACCGCTCGAAGACTCCGATCGATTCGCGCAGTGGGCGGAGGAGATCAACACCGGCCCGCTCGCGCCCGAGCGCGGGCACCGGGCCAGCACTGCGATGGTCGAGTACCTCCGCCCGCTCGTCGAGGCGCGCCGCGTGAAGTCGACGGGCGACTTCCTCTCCGATCTCGTGCACGCGGAGGTCGACGGCGAACGGCTGAGCGACGACAAGATCTACGGGTTCTTGCGTCTCCTGCTGCCCGCGGGCGGCGAGACAACGTTTCGCGTCATGGGCAACGCGTTGTTCGCCCTGCTCGCGCATCCCGACGACTTGGCGAAGGTCTACGCCGATCGCGACCTCATCCCGGAGGTGATCGAGGAGACGCTGCGGTGGGAGTCGTCGGTGACGATGGTCAGCCGGGTCGCGACGGCTGACACCGAGGTCGGCGGGTGCCCGATCGCGTCGGGCTCGCCCGTCGGTGTGCTGACCGGCTCCGCGAACCACGACGAGACGCGCTGGGACGACGCTTCCGAATGGGAGCTCGGCCGGCCGGTGCAGCACCACCTCGCGTTCGGTACCGGCCCGCACCAATGCCTCGGCATGCACCTCGCCCGGTTGGAGCTTCGGATCGGCCTCAACGCGATCCTCGACCGCTTGCCGGGTCTGCGACTCGATCCCGAAACTGCCGAGTCGGCGGTCATCGAGGGCTACGCGTTCCGGGGACCCCGCGCGTTGCCGGTGATCTTCGACCCGAGTTAGCTCGCGTTGCCGAACATCCTCATCCACTGATCGCGCGTGCGCGGGCGGAACACGACGTTCGTGCGGCGGACGTCGCCGAGGGCTGCGTTCGGCTCGGGTGAGTACATGTGTCCCGGGTAGAGCACGGTGTCGTCGGGAACGACGGCGAGCTTCTGCGTGAGGCTGTCGTACAACGCTTCCGGATCGCCGCCCGGGAGATCGGTGCGACCGCAGCTGTCGAGGAACAATGTGTCTCCGCTCACGAGCTTGCCGTCGACGAAGAAGCACTGGGAGCCGGGCGTGTGGCCCGGCGTGTGGATGAGCGTGATCGGGATCTCGCCGACCTTGACGACGTCGCCGGACGCGTGCGTCACGAGATCGGAGTCGGAGCAGCCGGTGACGCGCTTGACGCCCCAGGCCTCGTCGGCCTGCACGTGCAGCTTCGCGTTCACGCCGGGGAGCGCGAGCAGCTCCGCGATGCCGGCGATCGACCAGCCGCCGAGATCGCCGCCGACGTGGTCCGGGTGGTAGTGCGTGACGAGGACGCCCGCGAGCCGCATGCCGTCGGCGGCGAGCAGGTCGACGAGCTCGGCCGGCCCGTACGCGGGATCGACGGCGATCGCGTCACCGGTCTCGCGGTCGCCGATCAGGTACACGAAGTTCACCATCTGCCGGGCGATCTGGTCGTCGGGCGCGAAGTCGCGCCCGGCGAGCAGCTGGCGAAAGTACAAACGGTCGTCCATCGAGACGACACCCTAGGAGCGAGACGAGTCCGGCCGCCTACCCTCTGGGGCGTGCAACGACCGGCGACGGAGATCGAGCTGGTCGGCCGGGCGACGCGGCAGGTCCAGCGCGCGCTCGACGATCTCACCGACGAACAGGCGGCCGAGCCGTCCCGGCTGCCGGGGTGGACGCGCGCCGAGGTCATTACGCACCTGGCCCGTAACGCCGACGCCATGCGCGGGATGGTCGAGGCCGCGGCTCGCGGCGAGGCGGGTGTGATGTACCCGAGCGTCGAAGCACGTGCCGAAGGGATCGCGGCGGGTCGAGGTGCGAGCCCGGCGGTGTTGCGCGCGGATTTGCGGGGCGCCCACGAGTGTTTGGTCGACGCGTGGAACGCGCTTCCCGACGACGGCTGGGATCGTGTTGGCCGGGCCGCCGTGTCGCGCACCATGCGCGAGTTCCTCTGGGCCCGCCGGCGCGAAGTCGAGGTACATCATGTCGACCTCGACCTCGGCTACGAGTCGTCGGACTGGCCGGTCGGGTTCGTGGCCGGCGCGCTCGAAGAGATCTTCACCGACCTCGCGGGACGCGCGGTGCCGAACCGCCCGCTCGTCGACGCCGACTACCGCGTCGCGTCGACCGATCACGACCGCGCGTGGCGCGTGGAGTTGCGCGGCGCGCAGGTGCGCGTCGTCGACGTCGACTACGACGACGGCACCCCGGCCGACGGCGAGGCCAGCGGATGGGGCTGCGACGTCGCCGCATGGATGTACGGGCGCGATCCCCGTGGCGGGGGAGTCCTCGCCACCGGCGACATCGGCGTCCTGCGCCTGCCGCGGTGGTTCCCCTTCGCGTAGCTCTAGAC
>JALYLU010000307.1 GCA_030774075.1 Actinomycetota bacterium
ACCGATCGCGCTGCGCCCGGGATTCGGGGCGAGGATCCGCACGTCGTGACTCGCCATCGCGTACGCGATCTCCTTCGAGAGACTGGTGACCTTGCTCACCTTCACCCCGGCCGCCAGCTCGAGCTCGTAACGCGTCACCGTCGGTCCGACCGTCGCGTCGATCAGGCGCGCGTCCACGCCGAATTCGCGCATCGTCGCCTCGAGGACGTCACCACCCTGTTTGACCAGGCGGCTGTCGACCTCGCGCGCCAAGCTCTTCTTGAGCAAGCTGGTCGCGGGAAGTTTCCAGGCCACCTTGGGGACGGGGCGGGGCTGCGTTTCCTCCTCGACCTCCTCCTCGTCGTCGGCGACTTCTTCGTCCTCCTCGTCCTCGTCGTATTCCTCGTATTCCTCCTCCGCGTACTCGCCGTCGCACTCCTCTTCTTCGTACTCCTCTTCTTCGCCCGCCTCGTCCTCGTCCTCTTCCTCTTCTTCGTACTCTGCCTCGGTGACCAGATCGACGATCCGCGCCTCGTCGAGCTCGTCGAAGAGCACCGCCCGCCCGACCGGCGCCCCAGGCGTTGCCGCGGCCATCGGCGCATCCTCGTCGTCGGCCCGCTCAGACGGCAACGTGAGCATCGTGCGGGCGTGGCGACCGACAAAGCGGCCTCCGGTCGCGAGCGACTGCGCGACCTGACGCACGCCGGTGCCGACCAGGAGCAGCGCGCCGAGCGTGCCGACCGCGACGAGAACGATCACGGCGCCGGCGTCACCGAGGCCGGCCCGCAGCGGCGCGCCGATCGCGGCGCCGATCACCCCACCCGAGCGCTTCAGCGGCTCGAGCGCCCCGGCCGCGGTCTTCGCGCGCCCGAGATGGAAAGCCCCAACGACGCTCGCGCACACCAAGACGAGACCGAGGCCGAAGCGCAGGCCGCGCCGCGTCGAAACCGTTTCGTCGTCATCGTCGTCGCTGCGCCGTTGGATCACCGTCGACCCGGCCGCCGCCAGCGACGCGATCGGCACGAGGACTTTGCCCCGGCCGAGGAGCACGGCTGTAGCCGTGTCGATACCCCGGCCGACCGGGCCGACGAGATCGGAGAACATCGCGAGGAGGGCGAGCAGACCGAACACCGCCAGGCCGATCGCCAGCGCGTCGATCCGGTGGTCGGCGAGTTGCTCGGCCAGCTCGTTTCGCCAGGCCGCCCGGGTCCGGACGCGAGCCTTCGCCCGCTTCCGTGCGCGCGCGGACTTGGACTGACGGCGCGAAGCCATGCGTCAAAGCTAACACCGGTCACATTGGCCACAAGGGGATCGTGGCCGGGCCCCGGCGACGAACTCCTGGCCCGGACCGGTGACTAGAGGGTTGGGGCGTATCCCCCGTCGACCGGGTACACCTGGCCGGTGATCCAGGCTCCTGCCTCGCTGCACAAGAGCGCGACGAGCAGCGCCGGATCCTCGGGGCGGCCGAGTCGCGGGATCGTGTACGGCCGCGCGAGCTTGGCCTCGAGCTCTGGGTTGCTCGCAAGCGCATCTTCCATCGCGCCCGTCTTCATCGTCCCGAGCGAGACGCAATTCGCGGTGACGCCGTACGCGCCTACCTCGGCCGACAGACCACGCACGAAACCCATCGCCCCGGCCTTCGCCGCGCCGTAGATCGCCTGGAACCGTTCGGCGCGCCGTCCGGCATCGGAGACGATCGTGACGATCCTCCCCCACCCCTGCTCGACCATCGCGCCGACGTACGCGTGCGTGACGTGGAGCACCGCGCCCAGGTTGAGGCGCATCGCGTCCTCCCAATCCTCGGGGCGGGTGTCGACGAACAGCTTCAGCTCGCCGAATCCCGACGTCGGGATGCCGGCGTTGTTCACGAGGATGTCGACGGGGCCCGTCGCGTCGCGCATGCGCGTGATCTTGAGGGGGCTCGTCACATCGGTCTTCACCGGGCGCGCGTGCTCATCGCCACCCAGGTCGGCCGCGACGGCGGCGGCGCGATCTTCATAGATGTCGTTCACCCATACGAAGGCGCCGGCGCGCACCAGCGCCGCACAGATCTCGGTTCCGACACCGTTGCCTCCACCCGTCACCAGTGCGCGGCGACCCGAGAGATCGATGTCGACGCCCACGACGGGTCAGACTTCCATGACGACCGGGATGACCGCGGGACGACGGCGGGTCCGTTCGTCGATGAAGCGCGCGAGGGACTTGCGACAGTGGCGCCGCATCGTGTCGAAGTCGGTGGCGCCTTCGCCTGCCGCCTGGGCAATCGAGTCGCGCACGACCTCCTTGGCGTCCTCGATCAACCCTTCGGCTTCGGGCGCGTACACCCAGCCTCGGGTCACGATCTCCGGACCGGTGACGATCTCGCCCGTCGTGGCGTCGACCGTGACGATCACGACGACGACGCCTTCCTCCGACAGCATCCGCCGGTCGCGCAGCACACCGCGGCTGACGTCGCCCACGATGCCGTCGACGTACAGGTAGCCGGCGGGCACCGCGCGCCGTTCGACCTCGGCGCCGGCATCGCCGAGGGTGACGACGTCGCCGTCCTCGCAGACGAGCACGTGGTCTTCGGGAACGCCCACCTCGTGCGCGAGCCTCGCGTGATGCACGAGATGGCGATACTCCCCGTGCACCGGCACGAACCATTCGGGCGAAAGCAGGCTCAGCATGAACTTGAGCTCCTCCTGCGACGCGTGACCGGAGACGTGCACCGGCGACGAGCGGTCGTGCACGACCTCCGCGCCGGCCC
Organism: Actinomycetota bacterium; assembly: GCA_030774075.1. GTDB lineage: Bacteria > Actinomycetota > Acidimicrobiia > IMCC26256 > PALSA-610 > PALSA-610. The sequence goes on from JALYLU010000307.1 coordinate 2,729, forward strand.
GGTGCATCGCGTCGATGACCCGCGACACGTTCGACTCGTTGCCGGGAATCGCGTGCGCACTGATCACCACCACGTCGTCGGGAGACACCTTCACGTACTTGTGCTCGTGCGCGGCCATCAACGACAGCGCGCTCATCGGCTCGCCCTGGGACCCGGTGCAGATGATGCAGATCTCGCCGGGCGCGTACTTGGCCGTCTCCTCGATGTCGATGACCGCGTACTCGGGGAGATCGATGAAGCCGCGCTCGCGCGCCATCGACACGTTCTGCAGCATCGACCGGCCGACGAACGCGACATTTCGACCGTGCGCGATCGCGGCGTGAGCGACCTGTTCCACGCGATGCAGGTGCGAGGCGAAGCTCGCGACGATGAAGCGCTTGTCGGCATGTTCCCGGAAGAGCGCCCGCATGGCCGCGCCGACGGTCGCCTCCGACGGCGTGAACCCCGGACGCTCCGCGTTGGTCGAATCGGAGAGCAACAAGCGGATGCCGTCGTCGCGGCGCGCGAGCTCACCCAATAACGCGAGATCGGTGTGGCGGCCGTCGACCGGCGTGAGATCCAGCTTGAAGTCGCCGGTGTGGACAATTGTGCCCTCGGGGGTGAAGAACGCGACCGCGAAGCCATGCGGCACCGAGTGGGTGACCGGCACGAACTGGCAGTCGATCGGTCCGATGCGGCGCCTTTCGCCGTCGGCAACCGCTATGAACTCCGTGCGATCGAGCATCCCCGCCTCGTCGATGCGATTCCGGGCGAGCGCGAGCGAGAGCGCCGAGCCGTAGATCGGCACCGAGATATCACGGAGCAAGAAGGCCAGGCCGCCGGCATGGTCCTCGTGCGCGTGAGTGAGCAGCACGGCCTCGACCCGATCGGCGTTCTCGCGCAAATACGTGAAGTCCGGTAGCACCAGATCGATGCCCGGCATGTCGGCGTCGGGAAACATGATCCCGCAGTCGACGACCAGGATCCGGCCGTCGACCTCGAGGCAGAAGCAGTTCCGGCCGATCTCGCCGAGCCCGCCGAGAAATACGATCCGGACCGACATCGACGTGCACGCTACAGCGGCGCCGCCTCATACACGCGCCGCACGAGGTCGGCTACGCGCCGGCTGCAATTTCGGCTACGCGCCGGCTGCAATTTCGGCTACGCGCCGGCTGCAATTTCGGCTACGCGCCGGCTGCAATTTCGGCTACGCGCCGGCTGCGGCCTCTCGGTCCTTGGCGACCTCGTCGAGCATCGCGTACTCCTCGCCGGTGTCGACCCAGTCCTCGAACTGGATGACACCGAGCTCGGTGAAGCGTTGCCGCAGCCATCCGCGGTTGCGGTCGAGCAGACCGAGCTTCTTGCAGTTCGGCACGATCTTCGAGAACAGGATGTTCTGGAACATCTTGCGGCCCTCGTCGGCCATGACGAGCTCCAGCGCGTCCTTGACGGACACGCCCATGCGGTCCCAGACCTCCTGCTGGAGGAACCGGTCACGCATCCGGACCGCGGCCTCGAACGCGAACTCCTGGCGCTCCTTCATCTCCGCGTCGGAGAGCTGCTTGTAGTACTCCTGGAGCGAAAGCACCCCGAACGCGACGTGGCGGGCCTCGTCACTCATGACGTAGCGCAGCAGCTGCTTCAGCAACGGCTCGGTCGTCATCTGGTGCATGAAGCCGAACGCTGCGAGCGCGAGACCCTCGACCATGATCTGCATGCCGAGGTAGGTCATGTCCCAGCGACTGTCGGCCAGGATGTCGTCGAGCAGCAACTCGAGGTGCGCGTTGATCGGGTAGTGGCCCGAGAGCTTCTCGTCGAGATACTTGGCGAAGACCTCGACATGACGAGCCTCGTCGACCACCTGGGTCGCCGCGTAGTACTTGGCGTCGATCCACGGCACGGTCTCGACGATGCGGGCGGTGCAGAGCAATGCGCCCTGCTCCCCGTGCATGAACTGCGACAACGTCCAGTTCTGACCCTCGATCGCGAGCTCGACCCACTCCTTCTCGGTCCACTTCGCGAACGGCGATCCCGACAGGTCGACGTTGTCGCCGAAGAAGCGGACGTCCTCACGGTTCATCTCGTTGAGCGCCAACGCCTCCTGGTCGACTGGTGTCGACCAGTCGAGGTCGGTCGTGACGTTCCACTGCGACGTCTTGGCCTTCTCGTAGAGCTTGCCGAGCGCGGGACGGCTGCGCTCGTAGTCCCACGTGAACACTGCGTCGAGGTTGGCGCCGACCGTGTGGATGACGGCATCGACGTCGGTGTTGCTGACGGAGAGGATGGCCTCGAGATCGTTGATCTCGTCGCGGCCGATCAGCTCGTGGTTTGCGGTCATCGGGACACCCCTTGGGAGTTGACGAAGCCGGGGAGAACGAAGTCGTCGACGAGCGCACGAACGTGCTCGACGTCGCCGATGTCGAAGCTCTCGGACGGACTGAAGAAATACGAGAGCGCGATCCGCGCGATCCATTCGCCGAGGCGCGTGGCGTCGACGTCGTTCAGGAAGCGCGTGTACGCGGGCGCGGCGAGCGCCGCGGCCGTACGCAACACCGCGTCCTCGCGCTCGAACGCGAGGAACGGAAGCAGGAGCTCGAGCTCGTGGGTCGCGATGAACGCGAGCGCCGCGTGACCGCGCAGCGCGCCGACCGCCGTGGTGAGCACGACGATGATCGCGTCGCCGAGCGTCTCGCTGGACGCGGCCGCGGAAACCACCGCGTCCCGCAGCGCGGCGGCCTCCCGGGCGACCAGCGCGGAAAGCAGCTGCTGCTTGTTCGGGAAGCAGCGGTAGACCGTCGCGCGCGCGCATCCCGCCTCGCGGGCAACGTCGTCGAGTGTCGTCTTGGCCAGGCCGACGCGCCCGATGCAGGTGAGGGCCGCGTCCAGGATCCGTCGCGCCTGGGGGCTGAGCAGATCGGCCGAGAAATCCATTACCTGAGACATTGGACCTCTGAACGTCTCATCGTCAATGTGTCCCGTGTCACACTACTGCTCGCGATCGCGAGCCGGGGCGTTTTCAAGCGGTGGCCGCGATGCCGCCGAGGAGCTCGACCTCGACGAGATCCGAAACCTGGTCCGGGTCGTCCAGATCCCAGCGGCCCGGCGCACCGATCAGCGACAGGATCGAGCGGGCCAGGTATTCGGCGGCCCGTTCGATGTCGACACCCGGCCGCAGCCGGCCGGCGTCGGCCTCCCGGCGAAGGTACGGCAAGAGGAAATCGGCAATGAACGGCAATGTCTTGGCCGCCTCGGTCGTCAGGAGCGGGAGGAGTCGCTCCGGCTCGGTCTCCATGACCTTGCGGAGCACCGCGTGCTCGGCGACGGAGCGATGCGCGAACGCGAGCCCTCGCCGGAGCAGCTCGGCCAGGCTGGGCGCGTCGCGCACATGGTCCGCGAGCCGGGTGAGGTAATTCGTCAGCTCCCAGCCGACCGTCTCGAGCAACAGCTCGTCCCGGCCGCCCGCGAACTGGCGATAGATCGTGGCCCGGGAGACCCCCGACTCCTTGACGATGTCCTCGATCGTCGTCTTGCCCATGCCGAAGCGCTCCACGCAGCGAAAGGTCGCCGCGAGGATCCGGTCGTGCAGGCTGAGCGGGTCGCTCGCCTGGGTCATGCGCAACACCTCGGCCACGGCCGCGTGGGACCCATGT
>JALYLU010000308.1 GCA_030774075.1 Actinomycetota bacterium
GCGTAGAGACCGCCGTTCCAGCCCGGCCGGGTGCCCTTGCGTTTGCCCGAGTCCGGCGGGATCACCACCTGCGTGCCGGCGGCGACGATCCGTTGCATCTGTGGCTGGTGCCAGTAGCCGGCGTCGGCCAGCACCGTCTCGGGCCGGTCCTGAACGCCTGCGCCCTGAAGCTCGCGGTGGGCGGCCGCCAGCATCGGCTCGAGGTTGCCGAAATCCGGAGAGGTAACGGTCACCTCGGCGGCGATCACGATCTGCCGCTCGTTGGCGACCGCCTGGGCGTTGTAGCCCTGAAGCCAGCCGCGGGCGCCCTTGACCAGCCGCGAGTCCAGGTCGGTGGCGTTGATCGTGCCCTGCGGCGTCTGCGGCGGCGTGTAGGGCTTGGGCTGGTGCTGCGGTCCCAGCCGCCGGCCGTTGCGCCCCACGCCTCCAGCTCGATGGGCCTCATAGGCCTCGTTGGCCCGGCACTCGCTCCACAGCTCCTCCTCGAGCCGGCGCTTGGCCTCCTTCAGCCGCTTAGGACGCGGCCCGGGAATCGGACGCGCCTCCTTTGCACGCCGCTCGTCCAGACGCCACTTGGCCTCGGCCAGCCACTTCTCGCGGCCCGGCCCGGTGGCCAGCTCGGGCGGCAACTCGTCGCCGCGCGCCTCACCATAGAGCTCGTCCTCCGCGGCGTCGACGGCCTTGGCCTCCTCGATGATCTCGCGCGCGATCCGCTCGTAATCGACCGTCTGCTCGCGACTGGCGTTCGCGGCCAGCTTCGTGCCGTCGATGGCCACCAGCCCCGACCGAACCAGCCCCGCCCGAGCGCAGAGACCGAGCACCGCGCCGAACAGCTCGCCCAACGCCCGCTCATGGCGCTCGATGAACCTCGCGATCGTCGCGTGATCCGGCGCCTGCTGGGCGGCGATCACGCGATACGCGACGTCCTCCTCACACGCCCGCTCGACCACCCGCGAGGACCGCACCCCCCGCGCGTAGGCGTACAACAACAGCCCGACCATCATCGCCGGGTCATACGCGGCGCGGCCATGCCCATCCGCGCGGTAACTCGCTCGGAACCGCGACAAGTCCAACTGGTCCACCACGTCGATCACGAACCACACCAGATGATCCTGGGGCAACCAGTCCCGCAGGTCCGGCGGCAACAAGAACCGCTGATCACGATCAGCCACCACGAAGTTGTACGTCACCCCGCCAGCATGCGCCACCAGCCGAAACGCGGGCGCGACCCTCAACAATCGCCCGTTTACGCAACAGGCTCTTGCTCGTCAACGGTCGCCGAGGATCATCGCCCCGAGCTTTTCGGCGGCCTCGGCTTGGAGGCCGGGGATCACGTGGCTGTACAGATCGAGTGTGATTGACACGCTGGAGTGGCCGAGGCGTTCGCTGACGATCTTCGGGTGCACACCGGCCGCGAGCATCAGGCTCGCAGACGTGTGGCGCAGGTCGTGCAGCCGCACCTTCGGCAGTCCGGGCGATGCGACCAGCCGACCGAACAGCACGGTGATCCGCTCGGGATGCAGCGGGAGACCATCCTCGCTCGTGAACACGTAGCCAGTGTCGGTCCATGCCGCACCCCACGCGAGCCGCTCCTCGAGCTGGCACCGCCGATACGCACGCAACACCCCGATCACCAGTGCATCGAGACTGATCGTGCGCCGGCTGGATCGGGTCTTCGGATCCGACTCGTGCACCGCATACGACACCCTCACTCGTGACCGGCGCACCGCGAGCACACCGGCGTCAAGATCGACGTCGTCCCACCGAAGCCCAGCGAGCTCTCCGCGGCGCATACCCGACGCGAGGACCAGCACCCACAACCCGTACAGACGATCGGCCTCGACGACGCGCAGGAAGTGCCGTGCCTCATCAGGCGTCCATGCCCGCATCTCGGGCGCATTACGCCGAGGCGGTTTGACGCCGAGCAGCGGACTGCGCACCAGCAGGCCCCACAGCACGGCGTCGTTGAGTGCCTTCCGCAGCACCCGGTGCACGACCGCGACTGTGGCGGGCGAAAGCTCGACGCGCCGTCGACGACCGCCACTCGCGAGCAGGTCGGCGTACAGACTGCTGATAAGGAGCGCGTTGAGGTCGACGAGCTTCACCCGGCCGAGGCGAGGCTGTACGTACCACTGCACCACCTCGTGGTAGCTCTTCGCGGTCGACGGTTTGAGCGACGGCGCATGCCCAGCGAGCCACTGGTCGAAGTACGCGCCGACCGTGAGCCCTCCGGCGTCGGCAACCTCGCCCGCACCTGCCGCGGCCAACGCGCGACCCAACGCCTTCTCGGCCTCGCGCTTGGTCGCGAACCCGCCCTTCCACCGCTGTCGTCGCCGGCCCGAAACCGGATCGCGACCGACGTCGACGACGTAGCTCCACGTGTCCCCGCGCTTCACGACGCTCCCGCGCATTTGCCCCTCCACAGTGCGAATCAGCGCACTGCGAGAGCTCGACGCGACAAGAAACCTGCGGACCGCTGTTAGCAACCGTTAGCAAGCAGGCCGGGAGAGCCACGGGTCACGAGCCGCAAACCGGCCGTGACCTGCACCAACTCAGCGCGCTCGGAGGGAGTCGAACCCCCAACCTTCTGATCCGTAGTCTCGGGCATCGTGTTCGCTCAGAGTTACACCGTCGTCTTTTCGCAGTTCACGGACGGGGCGAACGTGACCGACCGACGGCGAACCACCTGGCGTTGCTACATGCGTTGCTACATGAAGCGCGCGCGTCGCGCGCCGAGGCCCGAGTCGAGTTCGTTGGGGCGTGTCGCACTGGCGCGCCGACGATGAGCGCGACACAAGGTCTGGTTAGCTGGAATCGAACCGGCGACCTCATCCTTATCAGAACGCTCGGGGCGCACATCGGCGAACCGCCGTGAACGTTTGCGCAGGACAAGGCTACTGAGCGGACAGGGCGGACACCCGCGAAACTCTGCGGCCGCGCGAAGAACGCGCGAAGAACGCGGGTTCCGGACGTCGAGCGAGCGCGTTATGAGCGCGCATTCTGCTCGGGACCGCGTCTGAGCGAGGTACCCGATATCAGATCTGTACGCGCAAGTCGTCGTAGCCGACCGTCATTTGCTTGCTGTCGCGAGCGTCCCCGATCGGCACTTATGCCACGCGCGGGCGTCGGATGGTGGCGCGTTATTGGGGCAGGTGGACGCGGTCCGCGTCCGGTTCGTGTGGTGGCGGCGTCGGCATCAAAGACGGGTGCGTTCAGTCTCCCGCGAGCGTTTCGAGTTCGGCGATTGCATAGCGCAGGATCGCGTCGCGGTCGCGGCTCGCTTCGCTCTGTTCCGCGGAGACGATGGCCAACGCGTCCCGCCTGGATGCGACGGCGCGCTTCCTCGCTTCAGCGACGCCCTCGAGGTTGACGGCCGGTACCGGCAAGGTGCCGTCGGTGAGGGCGTGGTCGATGGCGAGCGCCGCGTGCCAGTGTTCACCGTTGTCGAGAATGGGGATCGCGAGTTCGAGCATATGTGCGCTCGACCAATAGTCGCCCGTCGCGAAGGTCTCGTTGAGCGCCCGCGCGAGGTGGCGTGCGGCTGCGGTGGTGTCGCCGTCGCGCCAGGCAATGAGCGCGAGCATGTACATCGAGCGATCGCGCACGATGTTGGACGCGCCGAGGTCGCTGAAGCGCAGGGCTTCCTCGAAGCCGGCGATGGCGCGGGTCGGATCGGGGTCGAGGTGCGCGAAGCCGACCGCGTAGTGAGCGAGGGAGAGCGTGCTCGGCCCGCCGAACGCCTGCGCTCGCTCAAGCGAGTCCTCGGCGGCGGTCACGGCACGCGCCACGTTGCCCACCAACGCGAGGTAGATCGCAAAGTTGCAGCCGGCAGTGATGGCCGTAGGGTCGTAAGGGTCGACACTGGGATCTGCCGCGATCCGGTTGCACGCGTCCTCGAGCACCGCGATGCAGCCATCCATGTCACCTGTCTGGGCGAGGCTGATCGCACGCAGGACCAGCGCATCCAACAGCGGATGAACTGCAAGGTGAGGATTCCCGAGGATGGAGTCGGCGGTGCGAAGCCCCTCGACCATGTCCGCGTCGGCAAAGAACGCCTTGAGGCCGGTAGCGAGGCGTACCCACTGCCACGGCGTCGGGTCGTCGACCATGAGCGCCAGGGCGCGCTCGGCCCCGCCGCCGACCTCGCTGCCGCGGTTCCAGGCCGCTTCGCGGGCGATGGGGACGATCAAGCCGCAAACGAGCTCCGATTCCCCGGCGTCGATCGACCAGTCGACCGCGGCCCGCAAGTTGTCGGTCTCGCGATCGAGACGCATCCGGGCGCGGACCTCGTCGGGTCCATAGATGGTGCGGCCCAGTTCGGCGGTCACGGTGACGTAGTGCTCGGCGTGGCGGCGCCGGTACACGTCGACATCGCCGGTTTGTTCGAGGCGTTCGAGCGCGTACTGCCGCAACGTCTCGAGGAGCTGGTAGCGCGTGGTGCCGTCAGGAGTCGCCTCCGCCCCGAGCATCGACTTGGCCACCAGCTCGCCGAGCGCGTCGAGCACGTCGAAGCGTGCGATCACGTCGTCGGCAACGACCGACTGCGCGGCTATGGCGTCGAACGATCCGACGAACGTCCCGAGGCGATCGAACACCGTGCGTTCCCCGTCACGCAACAGCGAGTACGACCAGTCGACGGTGGCACGCAGCGTTTGGTGGCGTTCGACGGCTCGGCGGCGGCTCCCGGTGAGCAGCCGGAAACGCTCGTCGAGGAGCGCAGCGATCTCGGACGGTTGGAGACTGGCGACGCGGGCGGCGGCCAGCTCGATGGCGAGCGGGATGCCGTCGAGCCGGCGGCAGATCTCCACCACGGCCGGCGCGTTGGTCTCGTCGATGTGAAACGTCGGTGCCACGGCTGCCGCCCGCTCAGCGAACAGCGTGGTGGCGTCGGCCGACAGGACCGCGGCGGCCGTCGTCATCTCGGGAACCGGAAGCGAGCGGATCGGCCGGAGCTGCTCGCCGTCGATGCCCAGCCCTTCCCGACTCGTGGCCAGGACACGCACGTGTTCGCAGCCGCGCAAGATTGCGTCGGTGAGATCAGCGGCAATGTCGAGGACATGCTCGCAGTTGTCGAGCACGATCAGACTGTCGCGTCCGCGGAGATGATCGAGGATGCCGTCACGTGCCGACATGCCGGCCCGCGGAACCACGCCGAGCGCACGGGTCACGATCTCGAAAACTGCTTCCTCGGCATCCGCGGCGGCGAGCTCGCACAGCCACACTCCGTCGCGTGCGTCCGGAAGCACCTCGGCCGCGACGCGCAACGCGAGACGCGTCTTGCCGACCCCGCCGACACCGGTGAGCGTGACGAGTCGGTGCGCCCGCACCAGGCTGGTCAACGCCTTGATCTCGTCGTCGCGCCCGACGAAACTCGTGAGTTGCGACGGCAAGTTGGTGGAAAACGCATCGAGTGATCGAAGCGGTCCGAAGTCGCCGGCGAGGCCCGGCGCGTCGACCTGGAACACGCGCTCGACGTGCGAGAGGTCCCGAAGTCGGTGCTCGCCCAGGTCCCGCAGCTTCGCGTCGTGCACAAGTGTCTCGTCACGCACCAGCAATGCAATCGCTTCGGACGCCACGATCTGGCCGCCATGAGCCAACGCCATGAGACGCGCGGCACGATTCAACGTGGTGCCGTAGTAGTCGCCGTCGCGTTCGGCCGCCGGGCCGCAGTGCACAGCCATGCGCACGCGCAAGGCCCCAGTGTCGCCCCAGACCGCCGCGTCGAGCGCGTGCTGCGCCCCGATGGCTGCGCCGACGGCGACGGCTGGTTCGTCGAACACGGCGAGCATCCCGTCCCCGGTCGTCTTCACGACGGATCCGCCCCGTGTCTCCACACTCTCCCGCAACAACGCGTCGTGTTGTGCGAGCGCACGGCGCATCGCATCGCCATGCTCCTCCCACAGACGCGTAGAACCCTCAATATCCGTGAAGAGAAACGTCAGTGTTCGCGAGCCGCCGCCATCGCTCATGCGGCATTCTCGCAGAGGCGACGCCGTGCCGCCCGCCCGCGCGACGCACCCGCCCAGGGCATCCCAGAACACCTGCCCCCGAACGACGCGCCTCTGGTATCACCTAACGCCGGCACCGAGGCGTTCGCGATCCCCGCCGAGCGGCGACCTCAGGGATACCGCCGGTCTGGCGAGTGACCATTGCGTGTGGACACGCCGAAGTGCGGGTCGATCGCCAATCAAGCGTCTTTGATCTGAGACATTGGTCAGGACGCGAGGATGCCGGCAAGGCGGGCGATGAGCTGGTCGGTCGCGGCGAGCCAGCGAATCGAGTCGGTGAGTGTCGGGGACGTGTTCGCTGACATACCAAAGCACCGGAACCGCCGCCCGTGCTCGAAGGC
>JALYLU010000309.1 GCA_030774075.1 Actinomycetota bacterium
AGTTCTTCGGCTCGTCGCAGCTTTCGCAGTTCATGGACCAGACGAACCCGCTCGCGGGTCTCACGCACAAGCGTCGCCTCTCGGCCCTCGGCCCGGGCGGACTCTCGCGTGAGCGTGCCGGGTTCGAAGTGCGAGACGTGCACCCGAGCCACTACGGCCGTATGTGCCCGATCGAGACGCCGGAGGGCCCGAACATCGGCCTGATCGGCTACCTCTCGAGCTTCGCGCGCATCAACCGGTTCGGGTTCATCGAAACGCCGTACCGCAAGGTCGAAAAGGGCCGCGTCACAGACGAGATCGAGTACCTCGCGGCCGACGACGAGGACGAGTACGTCATCGCGCAGGCGAACGTGCGCGTCGACGAGCAGGGCACGTTCCTCGACGACCGAGTGCTCGTCCGCGCCGGCCGCGGCGAGATCGGGTTCTTCGCACCCGACGAGGTCCAGTACATGGACGTGTCGCCGAAGCAGCTCGTCTCGGTCGCCACCGCGCTCATCCCGTTCCTCGAGCACGACGACGCGAACCGAGCGCTCATGGGCGCCAACATGCAGCGCCAGGCCGTGCCGCTGCTGCGGGCCACCGCTCCGTACATCGGCACCGGTGTCGAAGCCCGTGCCGCCCGCGACGCGGGAGATGCGCTCCTCGCGAACGACGACGGCACCGTCGTCGATGTCGCGGGCGACACCGTGACCGTCGACTACAAGACCGGTGGCCGTACAACGCACCGGCTGTCGAAGTTCCGGCGCTCCAACCAGGGCACCTGCATCAACCAGAAGCCGTTGGTCGGCGGGGGCGACGTCGTGCAGAAGGGCGACGTCCTCGCCGACGGGCCTTCGACGCACCAGGGTGAGCTCGCGCTCGGCAAGAACCTTCTCGTCGCGTTCATGCCCTGGAAGGGTCACAACTTCGAGGACGCGATCGTGCTCTCGGAGCGCCTCGTGAAGGACGACGTGCTCACGTCGATCCACATCGAGGAGCACGAGATCGACGCGCGCGACACGAAGCTCGGCGCCGAGGAGATCACGCGCGATATCCCGAACCTCAGCGAGGACATCCTGAAGGACCTCGACGAGCGCGGCATCATCCGCATCGGTGCCGAGGTCGGCGCGGGCGACATCCTCGTCGGCAAGGTGACTCCCAAGGGCGAGACGGAGCTGACGCCCGAGGAGCGGCTGCTGCGCGCGATCTTCGGTGAGAAGGCGCGTGAAGTACGCGACACGAGCTTGAAGGTTCCGCACGGCGAGACCGGCAAGGTCATCGACGTGCGCGTGTTCAGCCGCGACGACGGTCACGAGCTGCCGCCCGGAGTGAACCAGCTCGTGCGTGTGTACGTCGCGCAGAAGCGCAAGATCAGCGAGGGCGACAAGCTCGCAGGCCGCCACGGCAACAAGGGTGTGATCTCGAAGATCCTTCCGATCGAGGACATGCCGTATCTCGCCGACGGTACGCCCGTCGACATCGTGCTCAACCCACTCGGTGTGCCGAGCCGTATGAACGTCGGACAGGTGCTCGAAGCGCACCTCGGCTACGCGGCGCGGCACGGATGGACCGAAGATCACAAGCGTCCCGCCGAGATGAACAAGACGCGCACGCGCACGGAGCCGGCCGTGTGGATCTCGAGCCCCGTATTCGACGGCGCGCACTGGGACGAGGTGGACCAGGCCGGCCCGACGGGGACCATCCGCGAGCTGTTCGAGCGGCTCAATCCCGACGGCGCCGACGGCCAGAAGCTCATCGGCACCGACGGCAAGGTCACGTTGACCGACGGCCGCACCGGCCAGCCGTTCGACCGGCCGGTGACCGTCGGCTACATGTACATCCTGAAGCTCTCGCACCTCGTCGACGACAAGATCCACGCGCGGTCGACGGGTCCGTACTCAATGATCACGCAGCAGCCGCTCGGCGGAAAGGCGCAGTTCGGCGGTCAGCGGTTCGGCGAGATGGAGGTGTGGGCACTCGAGGCCTACGGCGCGGCGTACGCGCTCCAGGAGATCCTGACCATCAAGTCCGACGACGTGCTCGGGCGCGTGAAGGTGTACGAGGCGATCGTCAAGGGCGAGAACATCCCCGAACCCGGCATCCCCGAGAGCTTCAAGGTTCTCATCAAGGAGATGCAGGCGTTGTGCCTCAACGTTCGGGTGATCGACGAGAACGGCCAGGAAATCGAGATCCGCGAGCTCGACGAGGACGCGTTCCGCACGACTGAGTCGCTGGGCATCGACCTGTCGAGGCCTGAACGCGGTACGGACGAGGAAGACGCGGCGAGCGCGAGAGCGAGGTTCTGATCATGGGTACCGTTTTCGACGTCAATTCGAGTCGCCGTCTCACGATCAATCTCGCGACGGCAGGTGACATCCTCACCTGGTCGAACGGCGAGGTGAAGAAGCCGGAGACGATCAACTACCGCACGCTCAAGCCGGAGAAGGACGGGCTCTTCTGCGAGAAGATCTTCGGTCCGACGAAGGATTGGGAGTGCTACTGCGGCAAGTACAAGCGGGTGCGCTTCAAGGGCATCATCTGCGAGCGTTGCGGCGTCGAGGTCACGCGCTCGAAGGTGCGGCGCGAGCGCATGGGTCACATCCAGCTCGCCGCGCCCGTGACGCACATCTGGTACTTCAAGGGTGTCCCGAGTCGGCTCGGCTATCTGCTCGACATCGCCCCGAAGAGCCTCGAGAAGGTCATCTACTTCGCCGCGCACCTCATCACGTGGGTCGACGTCGAGCGGCTGCACAAGGACCTCCCTTCGCTCGAAGCCGAGATGAAGGCGGAGATCGGCGACGTCGAGCGCGAGCGCGAGGTGAAGCTGCGCGAGCGCGACGAGGCGTACATCGGTGAGCTCGAGGAGCTCGAAGGCCGCAACGCGAAGAAGAACGAGATCGAGCGCGCGGAGAAGGCCAAGAACAAGGACTTCGAGGACATCCGTCTCCGCTACGAGGAGGAGATCGGGCAGCTACGCCAGGTCTGGGACACGCTGAAGTCGATGAAGCCGAAGCAGCTCACCGACGACGAGCGGGTGTGGCGCGAGCTGCTCGACCGCTACCACGACTACTTCGCGGGTGGCATGGGAGCCGAGGCCGTCAAGGATCTCGTCTCCCGGCTCGACCTCGACGAGGTCGAGGTCGAGCTGAAGGAGACGATCGCCACCGCCAAGGGACAGCGCAAGGCGAAGGCGATCAAGCGGTTTAAGGTTGTCTCCGCGTTCAACCGCCGGGACAACAACGGCCGGGCGATCAACTCGCCGTTGGGCATGATCCTCGATGTCGTGCCGGTCATCCCGCCCGACCTGCGGCCGATGGTGCAGCTCGACGGCGGGCGCTTCGCGACGTCCGATCTCAACGACCTCTACCGGCGGGTGATCAACCGCAACAACCGGTTGAAGCGGCTTCTCGACCTCGGCGCGCCCGAGATCATCATCAACAACGAGAAGCGCATGCTGCAGGAGGCCGTCGACGCGCTCTTCGACAACGGCCGGCGCGGCCGACCCGTCACCGGTCCGGGCAATCGCGCGCTGAAGTCGCTGTCCGACATGCTGAAGGGCAAGCAGGGCCGGTTCCGCCAGAACCTGCTCGGCAAGCGCGTCGACTACTCCGGTCGTTCGGTCATCGTCGTCGGTCCGCAACTGCGGCTCCAGCAGTGCGGGCTGCCCAAGCAGATGGCCCTCGAGCTCTTCAAGCCGTTCGTGATGAAGCGCTTGGTGGACCAGGCCCTCGCGCAGAACATCAAGAGCGCCAAGCGCATGGTCGAGCGCGCCCGTCCGCAGGTCTGGGACGTGCTCGAAGAGGTCATCAAGGAGCACCCCGTCTTCTTGAACCGTGCCCCAACGCTCCACCGCCTCGGCATCCAGGCGTTCGAGCCCGTGCTGGTCGAGGGCAAGGCGATCCAGATCCACCCGCTCGTCTGCGCGGCGTTCAACGCCGACTTCGACGGCGACCAGATGGCCGTTCACCTCCCGCTCTCCGCGGAGGCGCAGGCCGAGGCGCGCATGTTGATGCTCGCCGCGCACAACATCTTGTCGCCCGCGTCCGGGCGGCCGATCGCGGTGCCGAGCCAGGACATGATCATCGGCCTCTACTACCTGTCGGAGGTGTTGCCCGGGTTGGCGGGCGAAGGCCGGGTGTTCCGCTCGATGGACGAGGCGTTCGCCGCGTACGAGGAGCGCTTCGGCGGCGACGGCGAGACGATCGCGTTGCACGCCAAGATCAAGGTGCGCATGCCGGTCGGGAAGTTCGCGCCCGAGTACTTCGAGCGCCCTTCCGAGGACGGCACCCCGCGCAGCATGGTGCTGCGCGAATATGGAAGTAACGGCTCGTCCGAGGTGCTTATCGAAACCTCGCTCGGACGGTTGCTCCTGAACAGCGCGTTCCCCGACGACTTCCCGTTCGTCGACAGCCCGATGCGCAAGCGCGACATCACCGAGGTCGTCGGCAAGCTCGTCGTCGAGTACGACAAGGCGGTCGTTGCCAACAGCCTCGACCTGATGAAGACCCTCGGCTACGAGTGGTCGACGCGCTCCGGCCTCACGATCTCGGTCTCCGACGTCACCACGCCGCCGGCCAAGGCCGGTCTGCTGGAGAAATTCGAGGGCGAGGCCGCGAAGGTCGAGAGCCAGTACGAGCGCGGCATCATCACCGACGACGAGCGCCGTCAGCAGGAGATCGAGATCTGGACCGACGCGACCAACCAGGTCACGAGGGCCATGCAGGAACTCATGCAGTCGACGCCGTTCAACCCCATCGACATGATGGTCGGCTCGGGCGCCCGAGGAAACATCATGCAGGTGCGTCAGATCGCCGGTATGCGCGGTCTCGTCGCGAACCCGCGCGGTGAGATCATCCCGCGGCCGATCAAGAGCAACTTCCGTGAAGGCCTGTCGGTGCTCGAGTACTTCATCTCGACCCACGGCGCCCGCAAGGGCCTGGCCGACACCGCCCTCCGGACCGCCGACTCCGGCTACCTCACGCGCCGTCTCGTCGACGTCGCGCAGGAGCTGATCGTGCGGGAGTGGGACTGCGACACGAGCCGTGGCATCTGGGTCGAGGACGTGATCCCCGGCGCCGAGTCGTGGCGCGTCCTCGAGACCAGCCTGCTCGGGCGCTGTCTCACCGAGGACGCCACGTTGACGGACGGCACGGTCATCCCGCGCAATGTCGAGATCGACGACGACGCGATGCGTCTCCTCGCCGACGACGAGGGCATCACGCGGTTGCGGGTGCGGACCGTGCTCACGTGCGAGACGGTGTCGGGCGTCTGCTCGAAGTGCTACGGCCGCATGCTGGCCACCGGCAAGATCTCCGATCTCGGTGAAGCCATCGGCATCGTGGCGGCCCAGTCGATCGGCGAGCCGGGCACGCAGCTCACCATGCGTACGTTCCACACCGGCGGTGTCGCCGGCGAGGACATCACGCACGGCCTGCCGCGCGTCGTCGAGCTGTTCGAAGCCCGCACTCCGAAGGCGGCGTCGCTGCTCGCGGACGTGTCGGGTCTCGTGCGACTCGGCGAGAACGAGAAGGGCGAACGGGTCATCACGATCGTCGCCGACGACGCCACCGAGCTCGAGTACGCGGTGTCGCGCCGGGCGCACGTCGCCGTACGCGACGGCCAGGAGGTCACCGCGGGTGACCGGCTGGTCGGTGACGACAAGAGCCCGCTCGACCCCAAGAAGCTCCTCGAGATCAAGGGCGTGCGTGAGACGCAGCAGTACCTCGTCGACGAAGTGCAGCGGGTGTACCGCGACCAGGGCGTGTCGATTCACGACAAGCACATCGAGGTGATCGTCCGTCAGATGCTGCGCCGGGTGACCGTCTCGGAGCCGGGCGACAGCGCGTTCCTGCCCGGCGAGAAGGTCGACGCCCGCCGGTACGCGGAGGAGAACCGTCGCCTCGTCGAGGAAGACAAGCGTCCGGCCGAAGGGCGCCCGGAGCTCATGGGCATCACCAAGGCGTCGCTCGCGACCGACTCGTGGCTGTCGGCCGCGTCGTTCCAAGAGACGACGCGCGTGCTCACGGAGGCGGCCATCGAGGGCCGTTCCGACGGGCTCGAGGGCCTGAAGGAGAACGTGATCATCGGCAAGCTCATCCCGGCGGGAACGGGCATGCCGATGTATCGCAACATCCGCACCGAGGCGCCCGAGTACGAGCCGCTGCCGTTCTACACGTCCGAGGTCGAAGAGGAGATGGACCTCGCGACCTGGCTGCGCGAGGCGAGCACGAGCCGTCAGGCCGAATCGGAGCTCGAGAGCGTCGCGGGAGAAATCTCCGACCCCGCCGCGGTCGGTGCGCTCGTTGACGGGTCAGGCGACGCGGCCGAC